>RGES01000034.1 GCA_009917805.1 Verrucomicrobiota bacterium | reverse complement strand
CGGAGGCGTTGCTCCGGTTTGGCGCCGGCGGGGCATTGGCAGCCGAGGACGACCGCGATCACGCGGAGGTCCTTCTGCTTGGCGGTGGTCACGATCGAGGCGTGCGCGGCGACCGTCCAGCCGGTCTTCAACCCGTCGCAGCCCGGGAAGGATTCCAGGAGGTGGTTATGGTTGAGGAGCTCGAGCGGTTTGCCCGGCCGGCGGAGCACATACTGCTTCGTGCTGGTATACCTGAGCAGTTCGGGGAACTGGCAGAGCGTGACCGCCAGCTTGGCCAGGTCGCGGGCGGTCGTGGTGTCGTGGGGGCCATGGCCGTAGGTGAGGCCGTTGGGGGTCACGAAGGTGGTCCGCGTCATGCCCAGTTCCGCGGCGCGGCGGTTCATGCGGGCGACGAACGCGGGGACGCTGCCGGCGCGGTCGATGGCCAGGGCGACGGCCACGTCGTTGGCGGACTTCAACAGCAAGGCGTAGAGCATCTCCTCGACCGTGAAGCTTTCGCCCGGGGCGAGCCAGACCTGGGAGCCGCCGACATCGGCGGCGGCCTTGGTGACGGCGACCCGGCTGCGCAGGGTGAGCTTGTTCGTCCGGATGTCCTCGAGCACGAGGAGCGTGGTCATCAGCTTCGTCACGCTCGCCGGGTGGCCGGGGAAGTCGGCCTTCTCCTCCGAGAGCACCGCGCCCGTCGCGGCGTCGACGCAGATCGTGCCGTCGACGGTCATGCCGGCGGCCGCGTAGCGCGGGCCGACGGCCGCCTCGGCCGGGAGCGACAACGTCAGGAGGAGGGCGGCGATCGCGGCGAAGCGCACGCGCGATTGGTTGACGGACGGCGCCGGCGGGCAAGACCGATTTGCGTTAATATTATTTCGGCCCAACCTTCCCGGGATGCGCCTCTATCTGCTCCGTCATGCCGAAGCCGTCCCCGGGACGCCGGATGCGTCGCGTGACCTCACCGCGCACGGGCAGCGCCAGGTCGCCCTGCTCGCCAAGGGCGCGGGCCGGGCGCCGCTCGAAGAAGTCGACGCGATCGAGCACAGCCCGCTCGTCCGCGCGGTGCGCACGGCCCAGCTGCTGCGGCTGGCGACGGGCTCGCCGCTGCCGCTCAAGGTGCTGGGCGGGCTGGAGCCGGAGCACGATCCGCGCAAGACGGCGGCGCAGCTCGGCAAGTCGCGCCGCAGCCGCCTGCTGGTCGGGCATAACCCTCACCTCGCGGAGCTGGCGGCCTTGCTGCTGGGCCTGCCCGACGGCGGCGCGGCCATCCGTTTCCGCAAGGCCGGGCTGATGGCGTTGGAGCGGACGGCGAAGCCGACGAAGCTGCGTCCGTACGGCGCCTGGAGCCTGCTCTGGATGATCCCGCCCGACCTCGCGAAATGACACGGCCCGTTCTTGACTGAACGAGCGGCCGCACCGACCCTGCCTGCGTGCTCGAAAGCCGTCGCCATCGCCTGATCTGGACCGCCGTGGCCGGCGTCCATCTCGCGGCCGTCGCCGCCGTCTGGATGGGCGGGGCCGCCGGCGTCGGCGAAGCCGCGCGCGAAGGCGGCTTGGTCCTGGTGACCCTCGTCGCCGAGCCCGTCGCCTTGCCCGGCGAAGCCCGCGGCGGCGTGGCGCTCGGCGCCGGCTTGCCTGTCCCCGTCGCGCCGAGCGTCGTCGTCGCCGCTCCGGTGGTGGCGCCGATCCTGGCGGCGCAACCGGCGGCGGCTCCGGCCGTCTCCGTCGCCGCGGCCGCCGTGCCGACGCAGGGCCAGGTGCTCGCCGCCGCGCCGGCGCCGATCGCCGACGTCTTCGTGCCGCCCTCGTTCCTTTCCCGTCAGGAGCCGGCCTACCCTGAGCGCGCGCGTCGCGCGGGCGCCGAGGGCGTCGTCGGCGTACGCATCGCGCTCGCCGCGGACGGCTCCGTCCGGCAGGTCGAACTGACGCGGAGTTCGGGCAGCCGACTGCTCGACGAAGCCGCGCTGGCGGCCGCCCGGGCGTCGACGTTCACGCCGGCCGCCCGTAACCGGTCGCCGGTCGCGTCGGAAGCCGAGGCGAGCTACCGTTTCGAGCTGCGCTGAGTCACTTCGCCGCCGGGACGCGTTCCCAGGCCTTCACCCAATCGATCTCGAAGGTGTTCTTCGACGCGTCCTTGAGGCCGTAGCCTTCCTTCGGGCGTTCGCCGTTCCAGCCCTTGATATTTGATTCGCTGGTGAGCAGGAGGAACTGCGGGGCCTTGGAGCCCGGGCACTTCGCATCGGTCCAGACCACCTTGCCGTCGAAGGTGAAACGATAGCCGGTGTCGTCCCACTCGACGCCGTAGTCGTGCCACGCGTCGCCGACGTTCGCCGGGTGCTGCACGGAGCTGGCCTTCTTCTCGGTGGGGTGCTTGTAAGGACCCCAGTGGAGGACGGACTGGTAGCCGCCTTTCTTCAGGCCGGTCGTCTCCAGGATGTCGATCTCGACGCCGTCGCCCGCCGCGCCCGCCGCGGTGCCGGATTTGCCGTACGTCGGCGACTGCGACCAGAAGGCGATCTGCGTGCCCGGCTGGACGGAGAAGCGGCAGCGGGCCTCGGTCTTGCCTTGGACGAGGGCGAACTTCTTGCGCGTCGTCAGGAAGCCGCAGTATGGTTGCCGACGATCATCTGGCCGAACCGGCCCCAGTCGCCGGGGCGCAGGGAGCGATCCATGATGACGGTGCTCGGGGCGGCGGGTTCGCAGCGCACCGACCAGAGTGGGCGTGCGCTCGTCGGCAGCATGCCGAAACGGATGTCGCCGATGAGCACCGCGCCGCCGTCGGCCGTGAAGCTGTTCCAGCCCTGCGTGAAGCGGGAGAAGTCCGCGATGATGACCGCGCCGGGCGACCCGGCGGCCGGGAGGCCGGGGCTTGCGGGCGAGAGGGCCGCGCGTGTCTCGCCGACGATGATGCGCGGTTCGGCGAACGGCGCGACCCGGACGGCGGCCGTGTGCCAGCGTCCGTCCTCGAGCCAGACGCAGCGCCAGACGAGGAGGTTGAGCGCGGTCGGCTTGACCGCGAGGCGTTCGGTGCGACGCGTGACCTGCTGCGACGCGAACCACCGGCGCAGGGCCGTCTCCGCGCGCGCGTGCTGCCAGACGCCGAGCAGCGCGTAAGACGTGAACCAGAGCAGCCCGTAGAGCGCGAGGCGGGGCGCGGCCTTCCGCCAGGCCAGGATCGCGAGCACCAGCAACGGAAGCGTGGCGAAAAGGTCGATGATCGGCAGGCAGTCCCAGGCATAGCGCGTCTCCGCGAAGGGCCAGAGCAGCATCGTGCCGTAGCTCGTGCACCCGTCGCAGAGCAGGTGCGTGAGCGCGCCGGCCAGGCCTGGCAGCAGGAGCCCCTTCCAGTCCGCGTCGGGTCGGCGGCGGAAGCACCATGACGAAAGCCACTCCCCGATTCTATTTAACAGGGCAGATTTCTTCGCTATGGCGGCATTTGTAATTGGCTGACGCTGCCAACAAAAGATCCACGTCGTCAGCCACGCGCTGAGCAGGGCCCAGACCGGCATGAAGGCGAAGCTGTGCGTGAAGTGGCGGTGCCAGCGGAAGGAGACGAGCGGGTCGCCGGCGGAGCGGATGAAGACGTCGAGGTCCGGGGCTTCGGCGGCGAGCAGGCCGGCGAGCGCGGCGGCGGGCAGGGAGGCGCCGCGACGACGGACGACGATGCCGGCGGCGATGCCGAGGGCGGCGTGCGTGACGTTGTCCATGCGCCGAACTTACGGAACTCCGCCCGGGAAGGAAGGCGGACTTTCGTTTTTCCGCCGGCCGGCCGCCAATTGGCTGGAACCCCGGGGCATTCTTTTCGTCTAATCCCTCACCCCCATGAGACTGCTCTTCTCCGCCTTGGCGCTGTGCGCCGCCATCCTCGGTCGCGCCGCCGACAAGGACTATCCGTTGGTCGACGCCCAGGAGGTCCGCGCCCGCGGCGGCCTGCCGAACTTCTTCCTCAAGGCCCAGACGACCGGCGCCGAGCTCAAGATCGGCTACCTCGGCGGTTCGATCACCGCGCAGAACGGCTGGCGCGTGCAGACCCTCGCGCATTTCAAGAAGGCCTACCCGCAGTCGACCTTCGCCGAGATCAACGCCGCCATCGGCGGCACCGGTTCGGACCTCGGCGTCTTCCGCGTGCAGCAGGACGTCCTCTCCAAGGGCCCCGACCTCCTTTTCGTCGAGTTCGCCGTGAACGACGGCGGCGCCGACCCGCAGCGCATCATCCGCTGCATGGAAGGCATCGTGCGCCAGACCTGGAAGGCCAACCCGAAGACCGACATCTGCTTCGTCTACACCCTGACCGAAGCGCTGTCCGGTCCGATGCTCGAAGGGAAGCTGCAGCGCTCCGCGAGCGCGATGGAGAAGGTCGCCGACTTCTACGGCATCCCGTCGATCGCCCTCGGCATGGAAGTCGCCAGGCTGGCCAAGGCCGGCAAGCTGGTCTGGAAGGCGCCGTTGCCGCAGACCGACGCCGAGAAGGCCGCGCTCGGCGACAAGTTCGTCTTCGCGCGGGACGGCGTCCACCCGCATGATTCCACCGGCCAGGTGCTGTACACGCAGGCCATCGTCCGTTCGCTCCCCGCGCTCGCGATCGCGAACCACGCCCCGACCCCGCACGTGAGCCACCTCGCCCTCGATCCGGCGAACTTCGAGCGCGCGACGCTCGTGCCGATCACCGCCGCCAAGCTGTCGGACGGACTCGTCCCGGCGGACATGAAGGCGGCGGACTACGCCAAGGGTTGGGCCAACCGACTGCCGGCGATGGTCCGGCTCACGCAGCCCGGCCAGAGCATCGAGTTCAGGTTCAAGGGCACGCACTGCGCCGTCTACGACGTCGTCGGCCCGGCCGGCGGGAAGGTCGCCGTCACGCTCGACGGCGGGAAGCCGTTCGTCGTCCAGCGCATCGACGCGTATTGCACCTATGCCCGCCTGAGCAATTTCGTCGTCGGCACCGACCTGCCCGACGCCGTCCATTCCGTCCGGCTCGAGCTGCTGGCCGACCCGATCGACAAGGCCGCCGTCCTGGCGAAGAACAAGAACGTGATCGATAAGCCCGAACGCTTCGCCCCCCTGAACTTCTTCCCCGGCGCGCTGCTGATCCTCGGCGAACTCGTCCCTTAAAAGGCCTCGTAACGACGCCCAGCCTTGACCGCCCCCTGACCCACTCTGAAACTCCGCTCCTCCCCAAATCACCCATACCACCATGCGTTTCGGCCTCAATACCTTCCTCTACGCCTCTCCGTTCACCAACGAGAGCGTCCACCTTTTCAAGAAGCTCAAGAACTGGGGCTTCCATACGGTCGAGATCCCCATCGAGGACCCGTCGCACACCGATCCGAAGTTCCTGAAGGCCGCCGCCGCCAAGGCCGGGATCGCCATCGGCTCCATCTGCGCCTGCATGGGCCCGGGTCGCGACCTCCGCGGCTCCGCCAAGGATCAGGCCGCCGGGCGGAAGTACATCATGGCGTTGATCGACCAAGCCGCCGTCGCCGGCTGCCCGCGCATCATCGGCCCGCTCTATTCCGTCGTCGGCCTCATCGGCGCCCATGACGACAAGACCAAGGCCAAGCACTTCAAGATGGTGGTCAAGAACCTCAAGGCCATCGGCAAGTATGCCCAGAAGAAGGGCGTCGAGCTCGACATCGAGCCGCTGAACCGCTTCGAGACCGACTTCCTCAACACCTGCGACCAAGGCCTCCGCCTCGTCAAGGCGATCAACCTGCCCAACGTGAAGCTGCACCTCGACACGTTCCACATGAACATCGAGGAGAAGAACCAGGCCGCCGCCATCCTCAAGGCCGGCAAGCACCTCGGCCACTTCCACGCCTGCGGCACCGACCGGGGCACCCCCGGCGGCGACTCGCTCGACTGGAAGCCCATCGTCGCCGCCCTGAAGAAGATCGGTTACAAGCAGGACGTCGTCATCGAGTCCTTCACCACCGACGTCAAGGTGATCGCCCGCGCCGCCGCCATCTGGCGCGCGATGGAACCCCGCCGCGACGACATCGCCGTCAAGGGCCTGAAGAACCTGAACCGTTTCTTCGGCAAGCAGAAGTAATCCGGCGCCGCGACCCTCTCATGAAGCTGCTCACCCCCTTCCTCGCCCTCGCCGCGCTCTGCGCGTCGGTCTCCGCCGAGGACAAGTCCCTCTTCAACGGCAAGGATCTCACCGGCTGGAAAGGCCTGGATTTCTGGTCCGTCAAGGACGGCGCCATCACCGGCCAGACCACCAAGGAGCACCCGACCAAGGGCAACACGTTCCTGGTCTGGGAAGGCGAAGTCGCCGACTTCGAGCTCACGTTCCAGTACAAGATCGTCGGCGGCAACTCCGGCGTCCAGTATCGCTCCAAGCTCGTCGACGCCAAGGGCTTCGTCATCGCCGGCTACCAGGGCGACTTCGAGGCGGGCAAGACCTACTCCGGCATCCTCTATGAGGAGAAGGGCCGCGGCATCCTCGCCAAGCGCGGCGAGAAGGTCGTCGTGAAGGAAGGCGCCGACGCCAAGAAGCCGAAGATCGAGGTCACCGGTTCCCTCGGCAAGACCGACGAAATCCAGGCCAAGATCAAGAACGAGGACTGGAACGAATATCGCATCGTCGCCAAGGGCGGCCATCTGCAGCACTTCATCAACGGCGTCCAGACCGTCGACGTGACCGACGAGACCGCCGTCGGCGCCAAGAAGGGCCTCCTCGCCCTCCAGCTCCACGCCGGCCCGCCCATGGTCGTCCAGTTCAAGGACATCGTCCTCAAGGAGATCAAGTAAGCCGCCATGAAGAAGTCCTTCCTCAGCCTCCTCCTGCTCTCGGCCGCGTTCGTCTCGGCCGCGGACAAGAAGAACGTCCTCCTCATCGCCGGCAAGCCGAGCCACGGCCCCGGCGAGCACGAGCATAACGCCGGCATCCAGCTCCTGGCCTCCGGCCTGAAGCAGTCCGCCGCCGACCTCGTGAACGTGGACGTCGCCCTCAACGGTGAATGGCCGTCCGACGAGCGCGTCGCCAAGGCCGACACGATCGTGATCTACTCCGACGGCGGCGCCGGCCACCCGGCCCTCCCGCACCTCGACCAGCTCGCCAAGAAGATGGCCGCCGGCACCGGCTTCGTCTGCCTCCACTACGCCGTCGAGCCCGCCTACGAGCGCGCCGGTTGGCTGAGCGTCGACGGCAAGCCCGTGAGCCCGCCCCCCGCCGGTCGTTCCTCCAAGGGCAAGGGCGCCCTCGAGTTCAAGGACTGGCTCGGCGGTTACTTCGAGCAGCACTGGTCGGTGAATCCGCACTGGATGGCCGACTTCAAGGTCATCCCGGATCATCCCGCCAGCCGAGGCGTGAAGCCGTTCGGCTCGAACGACGAGTGGTACTTCAACATGCGCTTCCGCGACAACATGGAAGGCGTCACGCCGCTCCTGTCGTCGATCGCTCCGGCCGAGACCATGAACCGCGGCGAAGGCCCTCACGCGGGCAACCCGGACGTGAAGAAGCTCGTGCTCGAGGACAAGAAGCCCGTGGTCGTCGCCTGGGCCGTCGAGCGCAAGGACGGTGGTCGCGGCTTCGGTTTCACCGGCGGCCACTATCATGCCGGCTGGGCCAATGACAGCCAGCGTACGCTCGTCCTCAACGCGATCGTCTGGACCGCGAAGGCCGAAGTCCCCGCCGCCGGCGTCGCCACCAAGTTCTCGGAAGAGGAGCTGAAGGCGAACCAGGACAAGAAGGCCCCGCGCAAGGCGCCGGCCAAGCCCGCCGACAAGAAGAAGTAAGCGACCTTCGGGTCGTCCGGATCAGGCCGGAGGTTCGCCTCCGGCCTTTTTTGTGCCCGGAAAAGAAGCGGGCCGTTTGACCTGCGCGACCGCTCGGCAACCTTGCGGGCATGTCCAAGCACATCGCGATCATCGGCGGCACCTCCGGCATCGGCCGCGCGACCGTCGCGCAGCTCCAGGCCGACGGGCACTTCGTCCATGCCGCCTGCCGCTCGCCCGAGAAGCTCGCCGACCTCGGCCTCGTCGCCCAGCCGTTCGACGCCGCCGCGCCGGGCCCGCTGACGTGGCCCGAGCGCCTGGACGGCTTCGTGTACTTCCCCGGCTCGATCGCGCTCAAGCCGTTCCATCGCCTGACCGCGGAGGATTTCCAGCGCGACCTCCAGGTGAACCTCTTCGGCGCCATCGCCGCCCTCCAGTCGGCGTTGCCCGCGCTCAAGGCTTCGGGCAACGCGTCCGTCGTGCTCTTCTCCACCGTCGCCGTCGCGCAGGGCATGCCCATGCACGCGAGCATCTCGGCCGCCAAGGGCGCGCTCGAAGGCCTCGCCAAGAGCCTCGCCGCCGAATGGGCGCCGGCCATCCGCGTGAACGTCATCGCGCCTTCGCTCACCGACACGCCGCTCGCCGGCGCGCTGCTGAATTCGGACCTCAAGAAAGAAGCCGCCGCCAAGCGCCACCCGCTCCAGCAGGTCGGCCGCTCGGAGGACATGGCCGCGCTCGTCACGCACCTGCTTTCCGGGCACGCGCGCTTCATGACCGGCCAGGTGCTGCACGTCGACGGCGGCCTGTCGTCGGTGCGCACGTTCTGAGGCGGGCACAAAAAACCCGGGCGCCTCGCGGCCCCGGGTTTCGGACGGGCGTTCGCTCCGCTCAGATCAGCATCAGCGCCGGTTCTTCGAGGAGCTGCTTGAGCGCCTGGAGGAACTGCGCGCCGTTGGCGCCGTCGACCACGCGGTGGTCGCCGGAGAGGCCGATCACCATGCGGTGGCCGATGACCAGGCGGTCCTGGGCGTCGACGACGGGCTTCTTGATGGTCGCGCCGACGGAGAGGATCGCGGCGTTGGGCACGTTGATGATGCCGAAGAAGCCGGTGACGCCGTACATGCCGAGGTTGGTGACCGTGAAGGTCGAGCCGGACATCTCGCCCGGGGTGAGCTTCTTCGAGCGGGCCTTGCCGATGAGGGACTTCGCCTCGACGGCGATGTCCTTCAGGGTCTTGGCGTGCGCGTCGCGGATGACCGGGGTCACCAGGCCGTCCTCGAGGGCGACGCCGAAGGAGAGGTGCACCGCGGAGTGCTGGCGGATGCTCGTGCCGGCCCAGGACGCGTTGACCGCGGGCACGCGGCGCAGCGCCTCGGCGGAGGCCTTGAGGATGAAGTCGTTGACGGAGAGCTTCACCGCGTCGGCGCCGCCGGCCTCGGCCAGGCGCTTGTTCAGGGACTCGCGCATCGCCATGAGCGGGGCGGCGTCGACCTCGACCTCAAGGTAGAAGTGCGGGACGGTCACCTTGGACTCGAGCAGGCGGCGGGCGATGGTCTGGCGCATGCCGCCCACCGGGACGTCGGCGTCGGGCTGGATGCCCTTGCCGTCGGCGGGCGGGGCCACGGCGACGTTGACCGGGCCGGCGGGCGCGGCGACGGCCGGAGCCGAGGCGGCGGCGGCGACATCGCGGGCGACGACGCGGCCGCCGGGACCGGAACCCGCGAGGGCGCCGGCGTTGATCGCGGCCTTCTCCGCCATGCGCTTGGCGTAGGGCGCCACCATGGCCGAGCAGGGGATGCCCGTGGACTCAGGGATCGCGGGCGTGGCGGCCTTCGGGGCCGGGGCGGCCTGGCCAGGCGCGGGCGCGGCCTCGCCGGCCTTGCCGATCGCGCAGATGGGCGCACCGACGGGCAGCTGGGCGCCGGCCGGGGCGTAAATCTTGAGGATCGTGCCCGGCACGGTGCAGGAGAGCTCCATCGTCGCCTTGTCGGTCTCGACTTCGCCCAGGATGTCGCCGAAGGCCACGGTCTGGCCTTCCTTGATGTTCCATTTCACCAAAGTCCCCACCGACATCGTGTCGGAGAGCTTCGGCATATCGATAATTTCAGCCATCGGATTTGAGAGGGTGGGGGATTAGGCGAGGACCTTGAGGGCTTCGCGGACGACGCGGTTCACGTCGGGGAGCTGCTGGTCTTCGAGGCGCTTGCAGTAGATCTGCGGGGCGTCGATCGAGGACACGCGGTGGATCGGGGCGTCGAGCTCGTCGAACGCCTTCGACTGGATGAGGTAGGCCACCTGGGCGTCGACGCCGCAGAAGGGCTTGTTCTCCTCGACCAGCAGGGCGCGGTGCGTCTTGCGGACGGAGGCGAGGATGGTCTCCTCGTCGAGCGGGCGGATCGAGCGGAGGTCGACGACCTCGACGCTGACGCCGTGTTCCTTCTCGAGGATCTCGGCGGCCTTGAGGCTCGTGATCACGGCGCGGCCGTGGGCGACGATGGTGAGGTCGGTGCCTTCGCGCTTCACGTCGGCGACGCCAAGGGCCTGCTCAAGGCGGCCATCCGCGACAACGATCCGGTCTACGTGATGGAGAACACCATCCTCTATAACGACAAGGGCGAGGTCCCCGACGAAGACTACATCGTCCCGCTGGG
>RGES01000330.1 GCA_009917805.1 Verrucomicrobiota bacterium | reverse complement strand
GTCGGTCGCGCCGACGCCGGCGTAGACGGCAGAGTCGACGCCCGGTCCGCCCTGTAGCGCATCGCAACACAGGCCGCTGTCATCGGCGAGCACCCAGGCCTTGCGAGGCGCGATGGCGCGCAGGGCTTCGGCCTTCAGGCGGCAGTTGCCGTTGAAGGTGCCGGAGATTTCTTCGACATACGGCATGCCGCCGAGGTCCTTGGCCGAACGCACACGCACGTCGAGCCGCGCCTTGGCGAACATGCGGCCGAATTCCTCGGCCTTATGCGCATTACCCGTCGCCAGAAAGATTTCCATGAGGGGAATGTGAGCGTCCGCGGGAAATAAAGCAAGGGGAGGGCAGAGGCTGGAGATAGGGCTAGAGCTAGGGCTAGGGCCAGGGCTGGGGCTAGGGCTAGAGATATCAAAGCCACAAAGGGAAACCGGAGACCGGATGATTAGCTGGGGATTTATAATCGGGTGACGGGTAGCGGGAGCGCATTTCAGGTCTCGGGCATCGGGTATAAGGTGCGGGTGCAGGCATCGGGATCATTGCCCGCCACCGGGGAATGATTGTTTTCATTGCCTTTCCTGGCCCTAGCTCTGGCCCTAGCCCTAGCCCTAAATGGATTGTTTCCGCCCCCATCCTCGGCCAAGGTGTCTCCAGTGTTTGGCCTAACCGCCAACCGCTTACCGCAGTCTCCCAACCGCTTTCTCCCCTTGTCCCTCCGCTGCCTCATCACCGCCGGTCCTACGCGCGAGTTCTTCGATCCGGTTCGCTTCATCAGCAACCCTTCGACGGGCAAGATGGGCTTCGCCTTGGCGGCCGCCGCGAAGGACGCCGGCTGGTCGGTCGATCTCGTCGCCGGCCCGGTCTCCCTGCCTGAACCCGATGGCGTGATGGTCTACCCGGTCGTCACCGCCGCCGAGATGCACCGCCAGGCCGACGCTTTGTTCGGCCCCAGTGACGTGCTGATCATGACCGCCGCCGTCAGCGATTGGCGCCCGAAGGCGACCGAGCCGCAGAAACTCAAGAAGGACGGACAAGGCCTGACCATCGAACTCGAGCCGGTGCCCGACATCGTCTCGGCCCTCGCCGAAGAACGTCGCACCGACCAGTTCCTCGTGGGCTTCGCCGCCGAGACCGAGAACGTCGAGGCCAACGCCCTCGATAAGCTCGAACGCAAAGGACTCGACCTGATCGCCGCCAATTCCGTCGCCGGTCACGAAGGGGCGTTCGGCTCCGAGCAGAACAAACTCATCGTCCTCGGCCGAAACGGCTTCCGGGAAGTCCTCGGACCGGCCTCCAAGGCCGTCGTCGCCCGCCAGCTCATCGACGTCATCGCCCGCCTCGTCGCGGCGCGCGCCGCCTCCTGACATGGCCCGTCGTCGCTTCAGTCCCCTGGACCGCGTGTTGGGCCGCATCGATGACCTCGACGCGCAGAACCTCGCGATCCTGGCCCGTCGTCTCGAGCGCGAGCGCGACCTCATGGAGACGGTCTTGGACACGTTGCGCGAAGGCGTGATCGTGCTCTCCCATGACGGCGCCATCGAATACGCCAACGCCTCCGCGGTCCGCCTCCTCGGCGTGAGCCAAGAAGACATCAACGGAGCCGAATTGCGCCGCCTTTCGCCCGACATCGCCCAGGCGCTCGAGCTGCCCGAGACCGTCGGCGCGCTCACCCGCGAACTCGAGGTCCGCTATCCTGAGCCGCGCCTGCTCACGCTCCACCTGACCCGCGTCGGCGAACAGCAGGGCGCGGAGCGCAGCCGTCGCGTCGCCGTGCTCAGCGACGTCACCAAGGAACGCGTCCAGACCGAAGACCGCGTCGAGAGCGAGCGCATCGATTCCATCGTCTCGCTCGCCGCCGGCGTGGCCCACGAGGTCGGCAATCCTTTGAACGCGATCGGCATCCATCTGCAGCTGCTGCAGCGCGAGGCCGCCAAGCTCGGCGATTCGCCCGCCGCCGC
>RGES01000329.1 GCA_009917805.1 Verrucomicrobiota bacterium | reverse complement strand
CAGGCCGATGCGGTCGCGGACCTCGCGGGTGAAGCGGAGCAGGGCGACGTAGCTGCGGATCGGCACCACTACGTCTTCGTTGAGCTTCGCGTCGCCGAGGGCGAACATCGCCTGCGAGCAGGTGCGGCGGAGTTCCCAGAGCGCTTCGGCCTCCGCTTCGCCGTCGGTGGCGCGGAAGGCGACCGCGTGGCGTTTGGCCCAGGCGACGACCTTGACCGCGTCGTCGGCGAGGACGGAGGGGTGTCCGTCGATCTCAACGAGCAGGGCGGCGTGCGTCTCGGCGGAACCGGCGAGTTCGGCATCGGTGAAGACGCGCTGGCCACGGCGTTTCTCCGTGGCCGCGACCGTCTGGATGTCGAGGAACTCGAGGACCGACGGGTTCACGCGGAGCGAGAGGAGGTCGATGGCGGCTTCGAGCGCCGCTTCGTCGGTCTTGAAGGCCAGGAGATAGGTGCGGCGGGCGGCCGGAAGGACCGAGAGCTTGATCGTCGCCTTCGTGATCACGCCGAGCGTGCCTTCGGAGCCGATCCAGAGGTCGCGCAGGTTGAGGGACGAACTTGCGCAGCGGGGCGGCCCAGCGGACCTTCTCACCGGTGGGCAGGAAGCCTTCGAGCGCGTAGACGTGGTCGCGGACCACGCCGTACTTCGCGGCGCGGAGGCCGCCGGCGTTGGTGGCGATGTTGCCGCCGATGCTGCAATGCTTCACCGACGACGGGTCGGGCGGGAAGAAGAGGCCGTGCGGCGCGGCGCGGTCGTTGATGTGCGCCGTGATCGCGCCGGGCTGGACCGTCGCCATCGAGGAGACCGGATCGATCTCGATCTGGTCCCAGTGGTCGAGGTGGATGACCCAGCCGCCCTTGATCGGGGCGCAGGCGCCGGTCGTGCCGGTGCCGCGGCCGCGGACGGTGACCGGGACGCGGTGTTCGTTGGCGAGCTTCAGCGTGACGCCGATGTCGTCTTCCGTCGCCGGGCGGATGACCGCCTCCGGCATGAAGGACAGGCGCATGTTGTCGAACGACGCGGCGAAGCACGAGGCCTCGTCGGTCTTCACGACCTGCGGACCCAGCTTCGCCAGGAGGGCCTGGGTGGCGGCGGGATGCGTCTGGGCGGGAAGGCTCACGCCCCCCATCAAGCAGGGTTAGCCCAGTTCGGCAAGCCACGCCGTCGCCTCGGCGTCGGAAGGCATGCGCCAATCGCCGCGGGGGGACAGGGCCAGCGAGCCCACCTTGGGGCCGTCCGGCATCACCGAACGCTTGTACTGCTGGCTGAAGAAGCGGTTCAGGAACGAGCGGAGCCAGTGACGGATCTCCGTCTGGTCATATTTCCCGGCAAACGCGTGCTCGGCGATCCAGAGGACCTTCGAGGGGCGGAAGCCGTTGCGGATGACGTGGTATAGGAAGAAGTCGTGGAGCTCGTAGGGGCCGACCAGCATCTCGGTCTGCTGGGCGATCTCGCCGTCGTCGCCGGGCGGGAGCAGCTCGGGGCTGACCGGGGTGGCCACGATGTCCTCGAGGATGGCGCGTTCGGTGCCGACGTGGCGGGCGTGCGCGGCCCAGGCCACGAGGTGCTTCACCAAGGTCTTCGGCACGCCGATGTTCACGTGGTACATCGACATGTGGTCGGCGTTGAACGTGCACCAGCCGAGCGCGGCTTCGGAAAGGTCGCCGGTGCCGACGACGAAGCCGTGGCTCTGGTTGGCGACGTCCATCAGGATCTGCGTACGTTCGCGGGCCTGGGCGTTCTCGAAGGTGACGTCATGCTTGCCGGCGGGGTGCTGGATGTCGCGCAGGTGGCGTTCGACGGCGTCGTTGATCGGGATCTCGCGGGCGGTGATGCCGAGCGTCTCCATCAGGCGCATCGCGTTGACGCGCGTGCGGGCCGAGGTGCCGGGGCCGGGCATCGTGAGCCCGATGATGCCCTTGCGGTCGAGGCCGAGGCGGTTGAAGGCCT
>RGES01000328.1 GCA_009917805.1 Verrucomicrobiota bacterium | reverse complement strand
TGGACGGAATACGTGAAGACCGGCGCAACGACCGACACCACGCCGCCGCCGGCCCCGTTCAACGTCGTCATCCAGGCGACCGCGACGGGCGTTGAAGTCACTTGGGACGCGCACGCCGACCTCGAAAGCGGCCTCCGCCAGTTCATCGTAAAGCGGGACGGCCAGGCTGTCGGCCTCGTGGTCGGGCCGAAGAACCCGTTCGGCCGTGCGGTCTTCCAAGGCATGAGCTATGGCGACACGCCCGCGCAGCCGCTGAGCGCCATGCGCTACAGCGACACCGGCGCCAAGCCGGGCGCTAAGTACGAGGTCATCGCCGTCAACGGCGTCGGCCGCGAGTCCGCCCCCTCAAAATAAGCCCAAGAAAAAGGCCGCCCGGAAGGGCGGCCTTTGGTTTCGGAAGCTCCGAACGAAGGGTTACTTCGTCCAGCGCATCGTGTTGCCGGCGTAGATCGCGTGCTGGCCAAGCTCTTCCTCGATGCGGAGGAGCTGGTTGTACTTGGCGACGCGGTCAGAGCGGCAGAGCGAGCCGGTCTTGATCTGGCCGGCGTTGAGGCCGACGGCGATGTCAGCGATCGTGGCGTCTTCCGTCTCGCCGGAGCGGTGGGAGATGATCGCAGAGTAACCGGCGCGCTGGGCCATGGCCACGGCGTCGAAGGTCTCGGTGAGCGAACCGATCTGGTTCACCTTCACGAGGATCGAGTTGGCGGTCTCGGTCTTGATGCCGCGCGAGAGGAACTCGGTGTTGGTGACGAAGAGGTCGTCGCCGACGAGCTGGGTGTCGGCGCCCATGGCGTCGGTGGCCTTCTTCCAGCCGGTCCAGTCGGCCTCGGAGAAACCGTCCTCGATCGAGACGATCGGGTAGCGCTTCTGCAGGTCCTGGTAGAACTTGATCATCTGATCGGAGTTGCGCTGGGACTTGTCGGACTTGTGGAAGGTGTACTTGCCGGTCTTCTCGTCGAAGAACTCGGAGGCGGCGACGTCGAGGGCGAGGAAGACTTCCTTGCCGAGCTTGTAACCGGAGGCCTTGACGGCCGCGGCGATGGCTTCGAGGGCGGCTTCGTTGGAAGCGACCTTCGGGGCGAAACCGCCTTCGTCACCGACGGAGGTGGAGAGACCCTGGGCCTTCAGCACCTTCTTGAGGGCGTGGAAGATCTCGGTGCCCATGCGGAGGGCTTCGCTGAAGGACTTGGCGCCCTTCGGGACGATCATGAATTCCTGGATGTCGACCGGGGCGTCGGAGTGGGCGCCGCCGTTCATGATGTTCATGAGCGGGATCGGGAGGACCTTGGCGTTCGGGCCGCCGATGTAGCGGTAGAGGGGCTGGCCGAGGGCGGCCGCGGAAGCATGCGCGGCGGCCATGGAGACGCCGAGGATGGCGTTGGCGCCGAGCTTGCTCTTGTTCTTCGTGCCATCGAGGCCGATCATCGCGGTGTCGATGCCGATCTGGTCCTGCGCGTCATGACCGACGAGGAGGGAGGCGATCTCTTCGTTCACGTTCTCGACGGCCTTGAGGACGCCCTTGCCGTTGTAGCGCTTCTTCGGGTCGATGCCCTTGGCGAAGGCCTTCGGGCTCACGTCGCTGTCGCGGAGCTCGTGGGCTTCGTAGGTGCCGGTCGAGGCGCCGGACGGGACGGCCGCGCGACCGCGGACGCCGGAGGCGAGGACGACATCGACTTCGATGGTGGGATTGCCGCGGGAGTCGAGGATCTCGCGGGCTTTGATATCAACGATTTGGGTGCTGCTCATGATGGAAAATGAAGTCCCATAGGGGTAGGGACAAGGGACGGGGATGAGCGAGAAAAAAGGTGACGCCCCCGACGGATGCCGCCGCGGCCGCCCCGAAAAACAAGAGCCCCGGCTGGGTTGGCCAGGCCGGGGCTTCGAAGTGGTGGGAGTAGATGGACTTGAACCATCGACCTCCTGAATGTCAATCAGGCGCTCTAACCAACTGAGCTATA
>RGES01000327.1 GCA_009917805.1 Verrucomicrobiota bacterium | reverse complement strand
CGAGCAGGCGGGCGCGGTCGGCGGGGACGTCGCTGGACTCGAAGATGTTGTGGGCGCCGCGGACGGCGATGTAGGCCTGCATCTTCTTCATGCGGGCGAGCTCATGGTCGGCGAACAGATTGAACTGCTCGGCGGAGCCTTCGCGGGTCATCTCTCGGGAGACGCGGGCCTGCTGGATGTTCACCATCGGCACCGCGCCGTGCTTGCGGGCGGAGCGGATGAGGGCGATGACGAACTCCTCGGGGGTTTCGGCGACGTCGATGAGGACTTTCTCGCCTTTCTTGAGGCGGGTCGAGAAACCACAGAGGACGTCAGCCAGTTGGGCGTAGCGCGGATCCATATTCCAGCGACACTTGCGACCCTTCCCCTTATTTCCAAGCGTGAAAGCCACGCTTGCACGAATCGCCCGCCCGCCCAAGTTGTGTGCCATGGAATCCGCCAGCCCGATGGAACGCGCGCAAGCCCTCAGCGCCGAGGCGTCGTTCGACTTCGCGGTGGGCGACGAAGCCGCGGCCTTGGCGAAGCTGGCCCAAGCCGTGCAGCTTGAGCCTGCCTGCTTCGAGGCCTGGCTGGCCAAGGCCGAAGTCCACTTCGCCCTGCGTCAGCTGGATGACGCCTTGCAGGCCGGCGAGGCCGCCTTGGCGCTACGCGCGAAGGACATCCATGTGCATACCTCGCTTTCCCGCATCTGGATGGAGCGCGGCGACAAGACCAAGGCGGAACACCATGGCGCCCAAGCCAGGGTCCTCGGGTGGGGCGACCAGCTCAAGCAGCCGGAGGGTGGCTTGCCGGGCGAGATCGGCTGAGGGGTACTAGGGGCAGGGGAGGAAGGTCACTTGTCTCACCCCTGCGACAGCCTGTCCCTTGAAAAGGAGGGAACAAGGGCCTCCAAAGGGGGTCGTGACCTGTCTGACCCCCGAAAAACCCCTTAATCGGTTGCTAAAGCCCGCCAAAACCGTTTTGGCATCTGTTCTGCAATCCCACTGACGCCCCTCCGGGCAAACTCTACCCAAACACACTATGGCCAAAAATACCAAAATCACCGTAAAGCCCCTCGCTGACCGCGTGCTCGTGCAGCGCATCGAGGAAGCCGAAGAAATCAAGGGCGGCATCATCATCCCTGACTCCGCCAAGGAGAAGCCGCAAGAAGCCAAGGTCGTCGCCCTCGGTACGGGCGCGGTCGACAAGGACGGCAAGAAGATCCCCTTCTCCGTGAAGGTCGGCGACAAGGTCCTCATCGGCAAGTACGCCGGTTCGGAAGTGAAGCTCAACGACGAGATCTACCTCCTGCTCCGCGAAGAGGAAGTCCTCGCCGTCATCGAATAATCCCCCCTCCACCTAACCCTCTCAAACCACATCTATCATGTCTAAGAAGCAAATCCTGTTCGATGAAGCCGCTCGCCGCAAGGTGCTGAACGGCGTCTCCACCCTGGCCCGCGCGGTCAAGGTCACCCTCGGTCCGAAGGGCCGCAACGTGATGATCGACAAGAAATTCGGCGCCCCGAAGGTCACCAAGGACGGCGTCACCGTCGCCAAGGAGATCGAATTGAGCGATCCTTACGAGAACATGGGCGCCCAGATGGTGCGTGAAGTCGCCTCCAAGACCGCCGACAAGGCGGGTGACGGCACGACCACCGCGACCGTCCTCGGCGAAGCCATCTACAAGGAAGGCCTCCGTTTCGTCGCCGCCGGCGCGAACCCGATCTTCGTGAAGCGCGGCATCGACAAGGCCACCGAGGCCGTCGTCAAGGAGCTCGCCAACATCTCGAAGAAGATCAAGACCCGCGAAGAGATCAAGCAGGTCGCGACCGTCTCCGCCAACTGGGATTCCTCCATCGGCGACATCATCGCCGAGGCCATGGACCGCGTGGGTAAGGACGGCACCATCACCGTCGAAGAAGCCAAGACCATCGAGACCACCCTCGACGTCGTCGAAGGCATGCAGTTCGACAAGGGCTACCTCTCCC
>RGES01000326.1 GCA_009917805.1 Verrucomicrobiota bacterium | reverse complement strand
CTCGGAGCGGAGCTTGTCGACGAATGCCTTGGGGACGTCGCGTCCGAGGTTCCAGTCCACCTTCCACACGTGGATCTGGAGGCCGTGCTTGCGGCAGGCGGCGAGGCATTCGGCGATCTGATCGCCCTTGGTGGCGATGTCCGGCGCGACGGGCAGCACCGTGCTAGGGTAGTAGGCGACGCCGCCCCACAGCATGTTGGGGAAGATCGCGGTGAAGCCGTTGTTCTTCAGGTTGAGGATCGCGTCATCCCAGGTGCGGTTCTTGACGCCGTAGGCGCTGTGGCACCAGACGGCGCGGAACTCACCCGGCTTGGCCGGATGCGCGAGGCAATAGGCTTCCTGGAAGAGGCGCATGGCCTGGTCGGCGCTGGCGAGGGACTGGGTGAAGTGGCCGGCCTTTTCCTGGGCGAGGGCATCGGCACGCGCGGCGATCGCAGCATCGAGGCGGGCGAGCGCCATCGGCGTCGCTCCCGGACGAGAACGCACGAAGGCGCAGGCGGCGGCGAAATCCTTGAATTCGCCGAGCTCATCGAGGCGGCGCAGCTTGACCGCGATGCTGTCGTGCCAGATGGCCGGACGGAGCAGGCCGGCCATGGCGAGCAGGAGCTGGGATTTGTTCTCCTTGTCGTCGTCAAGGAGCACATGCGTCATCAGGACGGTGTTATCCGAGGCGATGATGGCGGGGAAGCCGGAGGGTTTGCCCGCGTCGTCGAACCATTCGGCGACGGTGCGGCTGCGACCGGCGACCGGTTGGTGCGCGATGATGTTCCAGGAGGCCTGGCCGGTGATGGCAGGCGCGCCGACCAGCGAGGCGTCGACCGGTCGAATCGAGGCGAAGCGTCCCTTGGGGTCGGCGAGCAGGTGCTTGCCGGCGCCGATGCCGGCGGCGGCGAGAAGGCGAGGGGGCAGCGAATAGAAGGCCAAGAGTCGGCCATTGTTCCGCAGGTAGCCTTCGATCGCGGTCGTGGCCTCGTCGGTGAGCCGGGTGTGGTTGGGTAGGATGAGCAGCTCCGTCTTGTCGAGCGTGGCCGGGCTGAGTTCGGCTTCGGTGATGCTGGCGTGGCGGAGGCCGCGCGCCGACAGCTGACGCGAGAGGCGTTCGTCGAAGCGTTCCTTGGCGTCAGGTGTCTTGAGCAGAAGGACGTGGGTGTCGTCGCCCAGCTGCCCGAGTTTGCGGAGGCTGCGGATCTCGAAATAGGCGTCCTTGTCCTCAGCGCGATAGGCGGCGATGCGGATCGTCTTGATCTGCTTCCAGCCGGCGGGGTTGCCCTCGGTCTTGGCCGCGTCCTTGCGGATCTCGACGGTGGTCCATTCCGAGGTCCGCTGCGGGGTGAAGCTGGCGTTGTACCAGCCGCCTTGTGCTTCGAAATAGACATGGAACTGCGCGATCGGCGCGCGGTCGCGGCAACGGACCTCGAGGCGGATGCCTTCGGAGGTGGAAAGGTCCAGGTCGACCTTGTGATCCCAGTAGGTGCGGGCCCGCTTGTTGGTACTGAAGTTACAGTCGAGCCTGAGCACGTGGGCGATGTCGTCCTGCCCGATGCGGGCCGTCGGCGAGCCTTCCACCGCCCGCCAGGCCTTGGCGGCCGCGGCATCGTCCGCGTAATCGCAGGAGACGATGGGCTCGGCGGCGCGCAGCGCACGATGCTGGCGACGTGGGGTTCGATGGAGACCCCGGCCTTGTAGCCGCGGGCGATGAGGTCGGTGAGAATCTCGCGGACAAGGGCATCGCCTTCGCCGGCGTAGGTGAACGCGCTGCTCTTGCCGCCGGCCGGGTTACGTCGGCAGTCCTTGATGTGGACGTATTCCACGTAGGGCAGGATCTCGCGGTAGAAGGGCATGGTCTCCTGGCCGTACGAGACCGTGTTGCCGATATCGAAGAGGTAGCGGACGTTCGGATGGTCGACGCTTTCGATGAAGCGGCGGGCGTGCGTGCCGGAGAGGCCGCCCCAGCCTTCGCAGTTCTCATGCAGCAAC
>RGES01000325.1 GCA_009917805.1 Verrucomicrobiota bacterium | reverse complement strand
CAGGCGGAACTGTCGTCCTTGGAAGCGATAGGTGAGGCGTTCGTGGTTGATGCCGAGGCAGTGCAGGATGGTCGCCTGGAGGTCGTGGATGTGGACCGGGTTCTCCTGCGTGTTGAAGCCGAAGTCGTCGGTGCTGCCGAAGGTCATGCCGGGCTTGATGCCGCCGCCGGCCATCCAGATCGAGAAGGCTTTGCCGTGGTGATCGCGTCCATATTTTTCGCGATTGGCTCCGCCCTGCGCGTAAGGGGTGCGACCGAACTCGCCGCCCCAGATGACGAGCGTGTCGTCGAGCATGCCGCGTTGCTTGAGGTCCTTGACCAAGGCGGCCGCGGGTTGGTCGACGTCGCGGGCCATCTTGGGCAGTTGGTCCTGCAGGCTCCCGTGGTGGTCCCAGTCGCGGTGATAGAGCTGGATGAAGCGCACGCCTTTCTCGGCGAGTCGGCGGGCGAGGAGGGCATTGCGGGCGAACGAGCCCGGAGTATTCACGTCCGGCCCGTAGCTCTCCATGACCGCCTTGCTCTCGCCGGCGAGGTCCATGAGCTCCGGGACGCTGGCCTGCATGCGGTAGGCCATCTCGGCCTGGCTGATGCGGGCGGAGATCTCCGGGTCGCCGGCGGCGGCGAGATTCAGGCGATTGAGTTCGTTGGCGCCTTCGAGCAGGGTCTTGCGCTGCTCGCGGGTGAGGCCTTCGGGGTCGCGAAGGTAGAGCACCGGTTCACCGGCACCGCGGAACTGGACGCCTTGGTGGGCGCTGGGCAGGAAACCGCTGCCCCAGAGGCGGGCGAGGAGGCCTTGGCCGGAGCGCTCCTTGTTGGTCGAGACGAGCACGACGAACGACGGCAGGTTGTCGTTCATGCGGCCCAGGCCGTAGTCGGTCCATGCGCCCATGCTCGGTCGGCCGGGCAGCTGGCTGCCGGTCTGGAAGAAGGTGATCGCCGGGTCGTGGTTGATGGCCTCGGTGTGCATCGAGCGCACGACGCAGATCTCGTCAGCGATGCCGCCGATGTGGGGCAGCAGTTCGCTGACCTCGGTGCCGGCCTGGCCGTGACGGGAGAACTTGAATCGGCTCGGCTGGCAGGCGAGGCGGGCTTGCGAGGCCACCATGCCCGTGATGCGCTGGCCGCGGCGGATGGAGTCGGGCAGGTCCTTGTCGAACTGCCGTTCGAGCTCGGGCTTGGGATCCAGCAGGTCGAGGTGCGAAGGTCCGCCGGACTGAAAGAGGCAGATGACGCGCTTGGCCTTGGGAGCGAAGTGCGGCAGGCCGGGCAGGCCGTTGATGTGCGGGTCGGCGGCGGCGCCGGTCGAAGCGCAACCGCCGAGCAGATGGGCGAGGGCGCCGGCGCCTAGGCCGAGGCCGGTCTTCTGCAGGAACTCGCGCCGTGAATGCATGATCTCGTAGTGATGGCAGGACATGGCGCTCAGTTCTTGGTGATGGTTTCGTCCAAGGTCAGGATCAGGTTCGCCACGCCGGCGGCGGCGGCGAGTTCGACGACGGGCAGCGCCGGGTCCGGGGCGGAAGCGCCGACCTTGATCAGCTTGGCGGCGTCGTCCGGGCGGGCTGCGAAGTCGGCGCGCAGCTTGGCCAGCGTTCGGAGGAGCACTTCCGTCTCTGCCGGACGCGGGGCGCGGCCGGTAGCAAGGCGGAAGGCGAAGGCCGTGCGCGAGGCGTCGTCGTTGCCGCCTTCCTTGAGCATGCGTTCGGCGAGTTTTCGGGAAGACTCGAGGTAGCCGGTTTCGTTCCAGAGAACCAAGGCCTGGAGCGGCGTGTTGGTACGCGAGCGCCGGGCGCTGCAGAATTCGCGGTCCGGCGAATCGAAGGTCAGCATCGCCGGGTGCGGCACGGTGCGCTTCCAGAAGGTGTAGAGGCTGCGGCGGTAGAGTTCGTCGCCCTTGCCGAGTTCCCAGGTCGTGCTGGGGTAGGGCGCGTCGACCACGATGCCTTTGTAGAGTCCTTCGGGCTGGTAGGGGCGGACGCTTGGA
>RGES01000324.1 GCA_009917805.1 Verrucomicrobiota bacterium | reverse complement strand
CTTCCTCGATGACGGGCTTCGGCCGAGCGGAGATCAATCTCCCGGGCGCGCGCCTTTCGGTCGAGATCGCCACGGTCAACCAGAAGAACCTGCAGGTCTCCGTCTTCGGGCCCGAGGCATGGCCGGCCCTCGAGTCCGCCGCCTCGGCATGGATCCGCGCCCGCTTGCAGCGCGGCAAGGTCACCGCACGGGTCACCCAGGCCGCCGCCTCGGCGACCCAGCGTCAGTGGGACCACGAAGCCGTCGCTGACAGCCTCGATGAGCTCGCCAAGATCGCGCAGCTCTGCGGCATGAAGCTGACCGCCGATGGCGAACTCCTGCTGCGTCTCGCCGAGAACAGCCGCCGTCCATCCGTCGTGCTGCCTGAACTCGCCGTCGTCGAATCGACCGTCCGGACCGCTTTCGAGGAAGCCCTGGGTAACCTCGTCGCGATGCGCCTCGCCGAAGGTGCCGCCTTGACCAAGGACCTGTCCGATCGCCTGGCGAAGATGGCCGCGATGGTCACCGGCATGGAACAGGCCGAGAAGGCCGCGCCGACCCGCCATCGCGACGCGATGTTGAAGCGTCTCAAGGATGCCGGCTTGTCGTTGGACATGAACGACGAGAGGGTCCTCAAGGAACTCGCTTTGTTCGCCGACCGCTCCGATATCACGGAGGAGGTCGTCAGGCTGAAGAGCCATATCGACCAGTTTTCGGCCGAGCTGGCCCTGCCTAATTGTGGGCGAAAGCTCGATTTCCTGATCCAGGAATTGCTCCGCGAAGTTAACACCATCGGCAGCAAGGCGTCGGAAATCGCCACGACCAAGCTGGTTTTGGAGGCGAAAACCGAGATCGAACGCATTCGGGAGCAGGTCCAGAACCTGGAATAAGGTTTTTCGGGTGCGGTATTGCCACGACCGCTTTCCCATGCCTTTGTCTATCAACACTTACGCAACGTCATGTCCAACAACCTCACCAAGCGCGACATCGTCCTCAAGATTTTCACGGACAAGGGCTACCCCCAGAAGCATATCCGCGACTCGGTCCAGATGACCCTCGATGCCATCAGCGAAGCGCTGCTGGCCGGTCGTGATGTCGAGCTCCGTAATTTCGGCGTCTTCCAGGTGCAGGTCCGCAAGAGCCGCATCGGTCGTAACCCCAACCGCCCGGAGACGGATGTCGTCATCCCGAAGCGCGCGGTGATCAAGTTCAAGGCCGGCAAGGAACTGAAGGCTAAGCTGAAGTCCTACGACGTCGAGAAGCCCGCTCAGTAATCCTGCTCCGCGATGTCCGACATTCGAACGCTCCCCGGTTTCCGGGAGTTCTATCCTGAAGACCGCGCCGTCCTCGGCCATGTCATGGACGTCTGGCGTCGAGCCTGTCGTCGCTATGGCTTCCGCGAATGGGAGTCGCCCGTCCTGGAGCCGCTCGAACTCTTCACCGAGAAGTCGGGCGAAGAGATCGTGCGCCAGCTCTTCAATTTCGAAGACAAGGGCGGCCGCAAGGTCAGTCTGCGTCCGGAGATGACTCCGTCGCTGGCCCGCATGGTCGGCGCCAAGGCCAACGGCATGCCCAAGCCGATCCGCTGGTTCGCGATCGGCGAGAACTACCGCTACGAGAAGCCGCAGAAGGGCCGTCTCCGCGCCTTCTATCAGCTCAACGCCGACCTGCTCGGCGAAGCCGGTCCGGCGGCCGACGCCGAGATCATCGCGCTCTGCGCCGATTGCCTGCTGGGCTTCGGCCTCACGCAGTCCGACTTCCGCATCCGCGTCTCCGACCGCACGCTCTGGTTCCGTTACCTCGCCAGCCTCGGCGTCCCCGAAGCCCAGGCCGTCGCGGTGCTCGGCGTCGTCGACAAACTCGAACGCGGCGCGCCGAAGGACCTCCTCGACGCCATGACGGCGGCGCTCGCCGGCACTTCCGTCGACCCCGTCAAGACGCTCGAAGCCGCACGCGCTTTCGCGAACACGAAGTCCCTCGCCGACCTCGAGAAGCTCGCCGCCG
>RGES01000323.1 GCA_009917805.1 Verrucomicrobiota bacterium | reverse complement strand
TCGCCGCCCTACCAGGCGCAGCAGAAGGAGCTCCAGCGCGACGGCAAGCTGTTCTACCGCGCGATCCACGCGCACAACGACTGGCTCGAGATGCTCGCCGACTGGGGCGCGGTCGGCATGCTCGCCGTCTTCGCTGCGTTGCTTTGGTTAGGTCGCCGGCTCGTGCGCGCCTTCCATGCCGGTCATCCGGAGACGGTGCCGCTCGCCCTCGGGCTCCTCCTGCTGATGGCCCATGCCTGGGTCGATCTGCTCTTCTGGTTCACGCCGCTGATGTTCACGGCTGCCTTGGTCGCCGCCGCGATGACCTGCCTGACCGATCAATCTTCCGCCGCAGCCGGCCGCAATCCTTCCTGACCTTGCGTCAGATCGTCCAGCATCTGGGCTCGGGTCGTACCGAGCTGCTCGCCGTGCCCGCCCCGGGGCCGCGCCGGGGGCGCCTGCTCGTCCGCGCGACGCGCTCGTTGGTCTCGCTGGGAACGGAACGCATGCTGGTCGAATTCGGTCGCGGCGGCTGGTTGAGCAAGGCCCGCCAGCAGCCCGAGAAATTCCGCGCGGTCCTCGCGAAGATCCGTTCCGAAGGCCTGCTCGCCACCGTCGAAGCGGTCCGCAGCAAGCTCGCGCAGCCGATCCCGCTGGGCTATTGCCATGTGGGCGAAGTGCTCGACGCGGGCGAGGTCCCCGGCTTCGCCGCCGGCGACCGCGTGATCTCCAACTCCCCGCATGCCGAAGTGGTCTCGGCCGACCCCGCCTTCGCCGCGCGCATCCCCGCGGCGGTCTCCGCTGAGCATGCGGCCTTCACGCCGCTCGCGGCCGTCGCCTTGCAAGGTCTCCGGTTGGTCGACGCGCAGCGGGGCGAGACGGTCGTGGTCATGGGGCTCGGGCTGATCGGTCAGCTGGCCGTCCGCCTCCTGCGCGCCCGCGGCGTCGACGTCGTCGGCGTCGATCCCGACGAATCGAAGCGCGCCCTGGCCGTCCAGGCCGGCGCCCGTATCCCTCACGGGGCGTCGCCGCTCCATCAACTCGTCGGTGCCGGTGCGGCCGGCGTGCTCATCACGGCGAGCACTTCTTCCGATGAACCGGTCAACCTCGCCGCGCGCCTCTGCCGTCGCCGCGGCCGCGTGGTGCTGGTCGGCGTGACGGGCCTCACGCTCAACCGCGCCGACTTCTATGCGAATGAGGTCTCCTTCCAGGTCTCACGCTCGTATGGCTCCGCCGATCCGGCTGATCCTTCCTCGGCCCGGGCCAACTTCGCCGAAGTCCTCGCGCTGATGGCGGCGGGATCCCTCGACGTCGCTCCGCTGCTGACCTCGCGCCATCCGTTGGCGGAAGCCCCGCAGATCTACGATGACCTCCGTCGCCCCGGCGAATACGCTGTTCCGAACGAGTCGCTGGCGCGCACGCTGCCCGGTGGGGATTGGGATGGTCGCACGGTCGGCGGCCTCGCCGTCATCGGGTGCGGAAAATTTGCCTCACGCGTGCTCGTGCCGGAACTCCGTCGCCAAGGCGCGGCGCCCTCCGCCTTCGCTTCCGTCAACGGTCTTTCCGCCAAGCTGCTGGCCGGGGACGCCGCGACGGCGACCACCGATGTGACCGCGGTGCTTGATCACGCTGGGGTCGAGACAGTCTTCATCGCGACCCGCCACGACGAACATGGCAGTCTCGCCCGCGCGGCCCTCCGGGCTGGCAAGGACGTCTGGGTCGAGAAGCCGCTCGCGCTGACCGAGGCCGACCTCGACGCCACGATGGCCGTCGCCCGTTCTTCCTTCGGCCATCTCGCCGTTGGCCTCAATCGTCGTTTCGCCCCGCTGGCGATCCGTCTGCGTATGGCGCTCGCGGCGAAGGGCGGCGTTCGTCGCTTTACCGTCGACGTCAACGCCGGCCTTCTGCCCGTGGACCACTGGGCGCTCGACCCGAAGCAGGGCGGGGGACGGATCGTCGGCGAGGCCTGCCACTTCGTCGATCTGCTACGTTCCTTGTCCGGCA
>RGES01000322.1 GCA_009917805.1 Verrucomicrobiota bacterium | reverse complement strand
CTCAAGGCCGCCGGCGCCGAGGTCGAGGTCAAGTAATCCGTCTTCCGACGCATCTCTGCAAAGCGGGGAGGGTAGCACCCTCCCGGGTCCGGCGATCCCTCCCCGCTTTTTCTTCCCAACGGCCGCCTAGTCCGACCCCACCAGGCAAACCAGTCAGCACCACCGAATCCACCCGACACTCCGAGCCCACCTTCACCAGCCATGCCTCAAGAGCGCAAAAACTTCGGTAAACTACGCGAAGTCATCCCTCCGCCCAACCTGATCGAGAACCAGATCTTCTCGTTCAACGATTTCCTGCAGCTGGACCAGTCCGCGTCCGCCCGCAAGAACGTCGGCCTGGACGCGGTCTTCCGCGAGGCTTTCCCGGTGGAGAGCAACAACGGCAACTTCCGTCTCGAGTACCTCGAGTACGGCCTGGTGCTGCCCAAGCAGACCGAGCTCGAGTGCATCCGCGAAGGCACGACCTACGCGATCTCGGTGATGCTCAAGCTCCGCCTCCGTGAGAAGGGCGCCTTCAAGGACGAAGAGATCCTGATGGGCGAGATCCCGATGATCACCGACCGCGGCTCCTTCATCGTCAACGGCGCCGAGCGCGTCGTCGTCTCCCAGCTCCACCGCTCCCCGGGCATCTGCTTCGAGGAGTCCGCCCACACGAGCGGCAAGATGCTCCACGCCTTCCGCATCATCCCTGACCGCGGCACCTGGATCGAAGTCCAGTTCGACCAGAACGACCTCCTCTGGGTCTACCTCGACCGCCGTCGCCGTCGCCGCAAGTTCCTCGTCACGACCCTGCTACGCGCCTTCGGTTACAAGGACGACAAGGACATCCTGGCCCTCTTCTACCAGCATCGCGAACTGACCGCCAAGGCCGCCCTCGAGCTCGATCCGGAAGAACTTTCCCAGCTCGTCTACGCCGACCCGATCGTCGACGTCGAGACCGGCAAGGTCGTCGCCAAGCAGTACGACAAGCTCTCCCGCGAGACCCTCAAGGAGATCCACAAGCAGCTTCCGAAGCAGAAGTTCGGCGTCTTCGACACCGCCTTCGACAACGGCTCCATCATCCTCTCGCTCCGCAAGGACATCGGCGCCGTCCGCAACGAGGAAGAAGCCCTGAAGGAAATCTTCCGCAAGCTCCGCCCGGGCGAACCCGTCAACGTCAAGGGCGCCCGCGCCCACATGCAGCGCCTCTTCCAGGATCCGCTTCGTTACGACCTCGGCCGCGTCGGTCGCTACAAGCTGAACCAGAAGCTCAGCCTCGATGTCTCCCTCGACACCCGCACGATCACCCCGGAGGACATCGTCGAAGCCACCAAGCTGCTCTGCAAGCTGAGCGCCGGCGACGGCGCGATCGACGACATCGATCACCTCGGCTCCCGTCGCGTGCGCAACGTCGGCGAACTCCTCGCCAACCAGTGCCGCGCCGGCCTCAAGAACGTCGTCAAGACGGTCAAGGCCCGCATCAACGAGTACGACCAGAGCGTCGACTCGATCACCCCGCAGAAGCTCGTCAACCCGAAGCCCTTCGGCAACTCGATCCGCGAATTCTTCGCCCGCAGCCAGCTGTCCCAGCTGATGGACCAGATCAACCCGCTGGCCGAGCTCACGCACAAGCGTCGTCTCTCCGCCCTCGGGCCCGGCGGCCTCAACCGCGACCGCGCCGGCTTCGAAGTCCGCGACGTCCATCCGTCCCACTACGGCCGCATCTGCCCGATCGAGACCCCCGAAGGTCCGAACATCGGCCTCATCAACTCCCTCTCCACCTACTCGCGCATCAACGAGTTCGGCTTCATCGAAGCCCCGTACCGCAAGGTCGTGCGCGGCAAGGTCTCCAGCCAGGTCGAATTCATGACCGCGGACCAGGAAGAGAAGTTCAAGGTCGCCCAGGCCAACTCCGAGCTCGACGATTCCTCCCGCCTCAAGGGCAAGGTCACCGTCCGCTACCGCGACGACATCCTCGAAGTCGACCCGGAAGACGTCGACTACATGGACGT
>RGES01000321.1 GCA_009917805.1 Verrucomicrobiota bacterium | reverse complement strand
CCATCACGTCTTCCGCGAGGACGGCCAGGCCCTCTACGGCTTCGCCGTCGCCGAGGAGCGCGAGTTCTTTAAGTTGCTCGTCGAGAAGGTCTCGGGCGTCGGCCCCAAGATGGCGCTGAACATCCTCAGCCGGCTCTCGCTGCCGATCCTGCGGGATGCGATCATCCGCGGCGACGTGGCCTTGCTTTCGCAGTGCCCCGGCGTCGGCAAGAAGACCGCCGAACGCCTCGTCATGGAGCTGAAGGATAAGGTCGGGCTCGAAGGCTCCGCGCCGAGCGTGGCGACCCTCGCGCCCGCCGCGGCCCTCGCGCCGACGCCGGCCTCCGATGCCCTGGCCGCGCTCGTGGCCCTTGGCTTCAAGCCGGCCGACGCCGACAAGGGCGTGCGTACCGCCGTCGCCAAGCTCGGCCCCGGCGCCACCGCCGACCAGTTGGTGAAGGCGGCGCTGGGGCGGTAGAGAAGAAGGTTTTGGCGGTTAGCGGATAGCGGTTGGGGAGCCCGGGGAAGCCTCAATGGAGGCTTTGGGTAGATGACCCGCCAATCGCCCCAGAGGGTGCCGCCGGCCATTCGAGATAAAGCAGCAAGGGCAGCACGCGGTGCTGCCCCTACCTCGATGCGTGTCTTTCCTGACCGCTGACCGCCAACCGCTATCCGCTTCTGCCTTTCGTTTACTTCAGCCCCAACACATCTTCCATCCCGTACAGGCCGGCGGGCTGGCTCTTCAGCCAGCGGGCGGCGCGGACGGCGCCCCGCGCGAAGATCTCGCGGTTGGAGGCCTTGTGCGTGAGTTCGAGGCGCTCGCCTTCGGCGGCGAAGAGCACGGTGTGGTCGCCCACGACGTCGCCGCCGCGGATGGCGTGCACGCCGATCTCGCCGAGCGGGCGTTCGCCGACCAGGCCTTCGCGGCCGTGCTTGAGGGCTTCCTTGGCGAGCTTGCGCTCTTCGAGGAGGATCTTGAGGAGCGTCTCGGCGGTGCCGGAGGGCGCGTCCTTCTTGAGGCGGTGGTGCATCTCGAGCACCTCGACGTCCCAGCGGCCGGCGTCGGCGAGCGAGCGGGCGGCCTGGCGGACGAGGGCGTTGAGCAGCGTGACGCCGACGGAGTAGTTGCCGGCCCAGACGACCGGGAGGCCCTTGATGGCGGCGGTGATCGCGGCCTTCTCTTCGGCGGTGTGGCCGGTGGTGCCGATCACGAGCGGCTTCTTGTGCCGGGCGCAGAGCTGCGCGACGGCGAGGGTCGCGGAGTGGAAGGAGAAGTCGATGACCACGTCGGCCGCGCCGATGTGCGCGGCGAGGTCGTCGCCCTGGTCGACGCCGGCGGCGATGACGGCCTTCTCGGACGCGGCCACGTTGGCGATGGCGAGGCCCATGCGGCCCTTGGCGCCATTGAGGAGGATGCGGATGGGATGGCTCATCGGAGGGAGGCGAGGGTGGCGTCGGCGACCTTCTCGACGAGGAGGCGGTTGGCCTCGGACATCTCGCAGAGGGGCAGGCGGACTTCGTCGGAACGGAGGATGCCGGCGCGCATCATGCAATGCTTCACGGGCACCGGGTTGGGTTCGACGAAGAGGGTCTTGAAGATGTCGGCCAGCTGGTCGTGCAGCACCTTGGCTTCGGCGAACTGCTTCGTGCGCGCGAGCTTGGCGAGCTGGGCCACCGGGCCGGGGATGAGGTTCGAGGCGACGGAGATGATGCCCTGGCCGCCGACTTCGGCGAAGGGCAGGGTCAGGGAGTCGTCGCCGCTGAGGACGATGAATTCCGGGTCGGACTCGCGCACGAGGCGCGCGGCCTTGTCGACCTGGCCGCCGGCTTCCTTGATGCCGATGATGTTCGGATACTTCTTCCGGAGGCGCAGGGTGGTCTCGACGACCTCCTGGAGCACTGGGTCGAGGTGCGTCTCGACGAGGAAATTGCCCTGGGCGGCGGTCTCGGCACCGAGCAGGGATTCCAGATCCCGCAGCACCGCGCCCGCTTTCCAGGCCATCGCCACCCCATCTCCGCTGGCC
>RGES01000033.1 GCA_009917805.1 Verrucomicrobiota bacterium | reverse complement strand
AGAGTATCGAGTATGGAGTATCGAGTATAGGGGAAAAACCAGAGGCATAAGGGGGCAATAGCCTCCGGGTAATAGCCGACGAGTCAGGAGGTGACCGTGCCCTGCCCGCCCCTTCAATGATTGCGATGAAACCTTCAACGCCCCTCGGCCAAGTTAAGACCTATCGCGACTTGCTCGTATGGCAGAAAGCCAAGCTGATGGCCGTCTCGATCTATCGGCTCTGCGAGTCACCCAGCCTCTGCCGTAAGTATACCCTCTGCGATCAAATGACGCGGGCAGCCGTATCTATAGCCTCAAACATTGCGGAAGGCGACGAGAGAAGCACTAACAAGGAGTCGCTTCGATTTATCGTCATAGCCCGGGCTTCTTTGGCCGAACTGGAAACCCAGGTCGAAATTGCCCATGAGATCGGAACCGTCGCCAAAGAAGATTTCGCCCGGTTCCGAACCTCAGCCGAGGAGTTAGGCAGACTCATTGGCGGAGTTATCCGCATGAGGCAGGAACGACAAAGGCTGTCCGAGGATAAGGACTAGGATCACCGCCCAAAGGAGCCTAATCTGGGCAAGAAAACCCCATTTGACCTTACTCTATACTCGATACCCCAATCCCGAGCGCCTTTACTCCCTCCTCTTAGGCAGTTCCCCGAGACTCCATACTCGATACTCCATACTCTCAGTCCCCGACTTCCGTGTTCGCCAACCTCACCGACAAACTTACCAAGGCCCTCCGCGACCTCCGGGGGCTCTCCAAGCTCTCCGAAGAGAACATCGCCCCGGCGCTGACCGAGGTGCGCTCGGCGCTGATGTCCGCGGACGTCAATTTCAAGGTCGCCAAGGACTTCACCGAACGCGTCAAGGTCGCCTGCCTCGGCCAGGCGGTCATCGAATCCGTCAACCCCGGCCAGATGGCGGTCAAGATCGTCTCCGACGAGCTCACCAAGCTGCTGGGCGAAGGCGAACGCCCGATCGACCCTCGCCGCCCGCTGCGCGTGCTCCTCGTCGGCCTCCAGGGCTCCGGCAAGACCACCAGCGCCGCCAAGCTCGCCAAGCACCTCGTGAAGAAGGAAGGCGTCCGTAAGCCTTCCCTCGTCGCCGCCGACTTACGCCGTCCGGCCGCCATCGACCAGCTCGAGACCCTCGCCAAGAACGAAGGCTTCGACTTCCGCGCCGACCGCGCCGCGACCGACGTCGCCGCCATGGTGGGCCGCCTGGTCAAGGAAGCCGAAGCCGCCGCCGCGGACCTCGTCATCGTCGACACTGCCGGCCGCCTCCAGATCGACGGCGACCTGATGGAAGAAGTCCGCCGCGTCCGCGACGCCTTCCAGCCGCACGAGGTCTTCCTCGTCGCCGATGCCGCGCTCGGCCAGCAGGCCGTCGACGTGGCCGCCAAGTTCCACGAATCCACGCCCCTCACCGGCATCATCCTGACCAAGCTCGACGGCGACGCCCGCGGCGGCGCCGCGCTGTCGATGAAGACGGTCACGGGCGTCCCGATCCGCTACATGGGCACGGGCGAGAAGTCCTCGGACTTCGACACCTTCCACCCCGACCGCATGGCCCAGCGCATCCTGGGCATGGGCGACGTCGTCTCCCTCGTCGAGAAGGCCCAGGAGGTCGTCGACCACAAGGAAGCCGAGCGCCTGGCCGAGAAGATGAAGAAGGCCGACTTCGACCTCGAGGACTTCCTCGCGCAGATGTCGCAGATGAAGAAGATGGGCCCGCTCGGCGACATCATGAAGATGATGCCAGGCATGGGCGGCATCCAGGTCGGCGCCAAGGAAGAGAAGCACCTCGCCAAGACCGAGGCCATCGTGCTCTCGATGACCAAGAAGGAGCGTCGCAACCCCGACATCCTCAACGGCTCCCGCCGTCTCCGCATCGCCAAGGGCTCGGGCACCCAGGTCAGCGACGTCAACGCGCTGATCAAGCAGTTCTCCCAGATGCGCGAGATGATGCGCATGATGAAGGGCGGCAAGGGCAAGGAGCTCATGCGTCGCATGGGCCAGATGGGCGGCGGCCGCGGCGGCTTCCCCGGCGGCGGTTTCCCGGGCATGCGCTGATCGCCATGTCCACGATGATTCCCTTCGACCCGGCCCTGCTCTCCCGTCCGGGCTGGATCTTCGACTGCGACGGCACGCTCGCGGCCTCCATGTGGATCCACCACCGCAGCTGGACGCATATCGTGAGCAAGCAGATCGGCCGGCCGTTCGACTTCCCCTGGCCCCTCTTCTGTTCGATGGGCGGCATGTCCGCCGTCGATACCTGCAAGCGCCTCAAGGCCGACTACGGCTTCGACCTCAACGTCGAACAGCTGCTCGCCGACGGCCATGAGTTCCTGGAGGAGCACCTCGCTAAGGACGTCACCGCCCGCACGGAAGTCGTCGCCGTCGTCCACCACGTCCGCGGACTCGGCCACAAGACCGCCGTCGCGTCCGCCGGCCGACGCGACCACGTCCACACGACCCTCAAGCGCATCGACATCACGCACCTCTTCGACGCGATCATCACCGCCGAGGACGCCGCGCGTTCGAAGCCGCACCCCGACCTCTTCCTCGCCGCGGCGGACCGCCTCGGACTGAAGCCCGCCGACTGCGTCGTCATCGAGGACAGCCCGCGCGGCAAGGAAGCCGCCGACGCCGCCGGGATGCCCTGTATCCTCGTGGAGCCGGCCTGAGCTTAATCAGGTAGGGGCAGCACCGCGTGCTGCCCTAGAGACATTGATGCCACTAGGGCACGACGCGGTCGTGCCCCTACCTCGATGCAGGCACAAAAAAGGACGGCCGGAGGACCGTCCTTCGTTTTGGGGCAATCGCCGAAGGCGATTACTTTTTGAGCTTAGAACAGAAACGCGCGAGGCGCTCGAGGCCCTGGGCGATCACCTTATCGGAGGTCGCGTAGCTGAGGCGGATGTAACCTTCGGAGCCGAACGCGGAACCGGGGACGACGGCCATCAGTTCTTCTTCGAGAAGGCGGTCGGCGAACTGGGCGGAGGTCAGGCCGAAGGACTTGATGTTCGGGAAGAGGTAGAAGGCGCCCTGCGAGCGGTAGCAGGTCAGGCCCGGGATGGCGTTGAGGCCGGCGAGGAGGTTGAGGCGGCGCTTGTCGAAGACGGCGCCCATCTCGGCGAGGGAGGCCTTGGCCTTGTCGGGGTGCTGGTGGACGGCCAGGGCGCCGAACTGGGCGAAGGTGGTGGCGTTGGACGAGATCTGGCTCTGGAGGTCGGCCACGGCGGCGGCGAGGGCCTTGTCGGAGGCGACGAGGGTGCCGAGGCGCCAGCCGGTCATGGAGTAGCTCTTGGCGTAGCCGGAGACGGTGATGGTCAGGCGGGCGGCTTCGGGCGAGAAGGTCGCCGGGCTGCAGGTGGTCTGGCCGTCATAGACGAGGTTCTCGTAGATCTCGTCGGACATGATCCAGACGTTGGCCTGCACGCAGATGGCCACGAGGGCTTCGAGCTCGGCGCGGCTATAGACGGCGCCGGTCGGGTTGGACGGGCTGTTGATGATGACCATGCGCGTCTTCGGGGTGAGCGCGGCGGTCAGCTGGGCGGGGGTGATCTTGAAGCCGGTGGCGTCTTCGGCGTTCACGACGACGGGCTTGCCGCCGGCGAGCTTCACCATCTCAGGGTAGCTCACCCAATACGGGGCGGGGATGACGACCTCGTCGCCGGCGCTGATCGTGGCGAGGATGGCGAGGTAGCAGGACATCTTGCCGCCCGGGGAGACGACGACGTTGGCGTCGGCGATACCGGTGAAGCCGCGACGGGTGTAGTCTTCGGCGATGGCCTTGCGGAGGGCGGGGATGCCCGGCGTGGGGGCGTACTTGGTCTTACCTTCGGCCAGGGCCTTGGCGCAGGCGTCCTTGACGAACTGCGGGGTGTCGAAATCGGGCTCACCGACGCCGAAACCGACGACGTCCTTGCCGGCGGCGGCGAGGGCCTTCGCCTTGGCATCGACGGCGAGAGTCGGTGAAGGGGCGACGTTGCGGGCCCAGGAGGAGAGAGCGGGATTCGACATGGCGTGGAGCCCCCACGCAAAGGACTCCCGGCGGATTGGCAAGACTGAGTAAAAGGGCTAGGGCCAGGGACAGGGCTAGGGCTAGTGAAAGTAAGCCGACATCAACTGACTTGGATAATCGTCAGGGTCGCCATGGCCCAGGAATTGACCGAGAAGTCCTTCAGGAGGCTGTCCGTCAGGGCGAGGATGGCCCCGTTGGTCACGAACAAGACGAGGTAGATGCCTAGCCCGAGGGTCAGGATCAGGATGGGAATCGAGACGATCATGAAGATCGCCAAGAGGAAAGGCCGCAGGAAGGAGTTGAACAGCCCGAGCACGACCGCGACGACGGCCAGCGTGCCGATATCCTTGTAAGTCAGATAGCCGAATTGACCGGCGATAAAGACGCCGAGGGCGATAGCCGCCCATTCGAGGACCAGGACTCCGAGACGACGTGCGACTTCCATCCCCGCATCATACCACAGGAAAGCCCCCCGACAAGGGGGACTTTTCCCGCGGCCGGCTCAGCGGGCGTGGCGGACATCTTCGCCGGAGAGCAGGAAGATTACCTGCTCGGCGATGTTCTTGGAGTGGTCCCCGATGCGCTCGAGGGCCTTGGAGATGAAGATCAGCTCGACATGGGAGGCGGACACCTTGGCGACGTCGCCGGCCTTGCCGAAGAGCTCCTCGTAGTTCTTGCGATTGAGGGCGTCGATCTCGGCATCGCGTTCCCCGCGCTCGGAGATCACCATGGCGCGCTTGGCGATGACGGAGGCCTCGTCGGCGATGCGTTCGAGGTCATGGCCGATGTCGCGGGCGGCGAGGAGCAGGCGGACGTCGCTGCCCATCGGGCCGAAGAGCGTCAGGTAGCGCATGATCTCGCGGTCGACGCGCTTCTCGAGCTCGTCGACGCGGTCGTCCATGCCGCGGACCTGCAGGGCCAGGGAGTCGTCGCCGGTCTCGACGGCGCGGAGCACGAGACGGGTCATATCGAGCGAACGCTCGCCCATCAGGATCAGGTCGTCCCGGAGCTGGCGGAGTTCGTCGTGGAAGAAGCGTTGCATGGTCGTGTTTGTTTAGAAATCAGCCGAAGCGGCCCGAGATGTAGGCCTCGGTCTGGGCCTGGGACGGGTTCATGAAGATCTTCTCGGTGGTGTCGTATTCGATCTGCTTGCCGAGGTAGAAGAAGGCGGTGCGGTCCGACACGCGGGCGGCCTGCTGCATCGAGTGGGTCACGATCACGATCGTGAACTGCTCCTTGAGCTCATGGATGAGCTCCTCGATCTTGCCGGTGGCGATCGGGTCGAGCGCCGAGCAAGGCTCGTCCATCAGCAGGATCTCCGGACGGTTGGCGATGGCGCGGGCGATGCAGAGACGCTGCATCTGGCCGCCGGACAGTCCGAGGGCGCTGTCGTCGAGGCGGTCCTTCACTTCGTCCCAGAGGGCGGCCTTGCGGAGCGAGGTCTCGCAGGCCTCCTCGAGGACGGCGCGATCGCGCACGCCGACCACGCGGAGGGCGTAGACGACGTTCTCGAAGATGGACTTCGGGAAGGGGTTGGACTTCTGGAACACCATGCCGACGCGGCGGCGGAGGGAGATGACCTCCAGGCCCGGGTCGTAGATGGAACGGCCGTTGATGGTGATGTCGCCTTCGTGACGGATGCCGTCGACGAGGTCGTTCATGCGGTTCAGGTTGCGCAGCAGCGTGGACTTGCCGCAGCCCGAGGGGCCGATGAAGGCGACCACCTGGCGTTCGGGGATGTCGAGCGAGATGCCTTCGAGGGCCTTCTTCTGGCCATACCAGAAGCCGTAATCGCGGATGCTGATGTAGTCCTTGCGGCCCTCGCGTTCGGTGGCGGGGCGGACCTTGATGCGAGAAGAAGAAGGAGGGTTCATGATCTGGGACATGAGGCGGTTTGTTTTTAGAAGGAGGCGCCCTTGAAACGGGCGCGGAGGCGGTTGCGGATCCAGATCGCGCCCAGGTTCAGGCAGACGACCAGGATGATGAGCAGCAGCGTGGTGGCGAAGACCATCGGACGGGCGGCGTCGGAATCGGGCGACTGGAAGCCGAGGTCATACACATGGAATCCCAGGTGCATGAACTTGCGGTCCATGTGCAGGAACGGCGCGGAGCCGTCGAACGGCAGGGTCGGGGCGAGCTTCACCACGCCGACGAGCATCAACGGAGCGACCTCCCCGGCCCCACGGGCCATGGCGAGGATGACGCCGGTCAGGATGCCCGGGGCGGAGGCCGGCAGGAGGATGTCGCGGATCGTCTGCCACTTCGAGGCGCCCGTGGCCAAGGAGGCCTCGCGCATGCCGCGCGGGACCGCCGCCAGGGCTTCCTCGGTCGCGACGATGACCACCGGGAGCGTCATGAGCGCGAGCGTGAGCGAGCACCAGAGCAGGCCGCCGGTGCCGAAGACCGGCGTATTGTTGTTATACTTCAGCTGGTCGGCGAAGAACAGCTGGTCGATCGAGCCGCCGAGGACGTAGACGAAGAAGCCCAGGCCGAAGACGCCGAAGACGATGGAAGGCACGCCGGCGAGGTTGTTGACGCTGATGCGGACGATGCGCAGGACGGGGCCTTGCTGGGCGTATTCGCGGAGATAGATGGCGGTGATGACGCCGAAGGGCGTGACCATCAGGCTCATGAAGACGGTCATCACGAGCGTGCCGAAAATCGCCGGCATCAGCCCGCCTTCGGTGTTGGCCTCGCGCGGCTCGTCGAAGACGAACTCCCCGAGGCGGGAGAAGAAAAGCTTCACGCGGCCCCAGGTGTCGAGGCGGTTGGGGAACCAGCCGCGGATGACCTGGGTCAGCGGCACGACGACTTCGCGGTTGGCGGCGTCCTTGGAGACCAGCGAGGCGACCGCCCCACCCTCCACGACCTTCTTGGCTTCGGCCTGCAGCGCGACGAAACGCTCCTCGAGTCCGGCGATCTGCTTACGCAGGGCCGCGATCTCTTCGGTCAGCTTAAGGTCTTCGGCGCGACGCAACGCGACGCGGGCCTTGTCCATCTCGCCGTTGACGTCGCCGATGCGGTGACGGGTGATCTCGACCAGCTTCTCGCGCACCACCGCGGCGGCGGCGACTTCCGCCTGGAAAGCGGTTTCGAAACCGGCATCGGTCGCGGCGATGACCTTGCCGTCGGACTTACGCAGGGACTGCGGACGGACGAAGGCCGGGCCGTTCTCGACGCGCTCGAGGCCGAGGACGTCGGCCGGGAAGGTCTCTCCCTTGATCTTGGCTTCGTCGACCCAGAGGTAGGAATTGCCGTTCAGCTCGCGCAGACCCACCTGATACTGGAGCTCGTAACGCGGGTGGTCGGCGGGCGAACCGGCGCGGATGCGGCGCTGGGCCAGCTGACCGATGATCGTGCGACCGTCGTCGACCTGGGCCACGGGCACCTGCGGGGCCCAGAAGACCGTGACGCCGTTGAGGATGACCAGCGAAAGCAGGCCGATGACCATGCCGAGGCCGACGATCAGGCCGAGGCCGGTGAACCAGACGAAGGCTTCGCCGCGGGGCGTGCTGCTGTCGGAAGGATTGGCCATGTTCAGACGACTTTGTAGCGCTCACGCAGGCGCTGGCGGAGGACTTCCGCGAGGGTGTTGATCACGAAGGTGAGCAGGAAGAGGCAGCAGGCGCCGAGGAACAGCGCGCGGTAGTGGGTGTGGCCGGCGGCGGCTTCGGGGAGCTCGACCGCGATGTTGGCGGAAAGCGTGCGCATGCCGCTGAAGGGATTGGACTCCATCACAGCGGTGTTACCCGTGGCCATCACGACGATCATCGTCTCGCCGATGGCGCGGCCGAAGCCGATCATGACGCCCGAGACGATGCCGGAGATCGCGGTCGGCACCACCACGCTCCAGACGGTCTGCCAGCGGCTGGCGCCGAGGGCGAGCGAGCCGGAGACGAGGGAGTTGGGCACGTTGGAGAGCGCGTCTTCGGCGATGGTGAACACGATCGGGATGACCGCGAAGCCCATCACGAAACCGACGACGAGCGAGTTGCGCGAATCGTAGGTCGCGCCGGTCGTCTGGCGCCACCACTCGCGGAAGTCGGCCACCGGCAGGCCGCTGGCGGTGTCCTTCACGGTGAAGAAGGCGGCCTCGACGGCAGGGCCGGCCTGCCAGGCGAGATAGGCGCAGAGCGCGAGGAACGGCAGCAGCCAGAGGAACTCCATGCCCGGCTTGACCTGGCGGCGCACCGGCTGCGGCAGCACCGACCAGAGGAAGCCGGCGAAGAGCGCGGCGGGCGCGAGGATGCCGATGGCGCAGAAGAGCGAGATCAGGCGCGGGTCGACCAGCGGGGCGAGCCAGAGGCCGGCGAGGAAGCCAAGCACCACGGACGGGAGCGACGCCATGACTTCCATGACGGGCTTCACGACCTGACGGTATTCCGGGCGGAGGAACTGCGAGACGTAGATCGCCGCGGTGAGGGCGATCGGCAGCGCGAAGAGTAAGGCGTAGAAGGTGCCCTTGACCGTGCCGTAGAAGAGCGGCACCAGAGAATACTTCGCCTCGAACTCGTCGGAGCCGGCGCTCGACTGCCAGGTGTAGGCCGGGCCGGTCGCGCCTTCGTACCAGATCTTGCCGAAGAAGGCGCCCCAGGAGGATTCCGGGTGATGGTCGACGATGCTCCAGCGGTGGAGCTTGCCGTCGGCCGAAAGCGCGGTGAAGCGGTCGTAGTTGCCCGCGAAGGCGAGCTGCCGGATCGAACCGGCGGGAGCGTCGCCTTCCCAGCGGAGCGAACCCGTGGTCATGTTGCGGATCTGCAGTTTGCCGCCGGCGACCGCGAGGTAGCACTTATTGCCTTCGGCGGCGTAGACACCTTCGCCGGCGCCGGCGAGGGTCTCGCCGTCATGGATCTTGCCCCAGCGACGGAGGCTCTTGCCGTCGGGCTGGAGCTGCGGATACATCGACCAGACCTGCTGTTCGCCGGTACGACCGACGAAGACCACCGAGACGTTGCCGAAGATCATGCCGGCGGAAGCCACGGCCGGCTCGGCGGCATCCTTGAACGGAACGAAGGCCTGGAGGAACGAGAACGTCTCGCCGTCATCCGCATAGGTGCGTACCTCGCCGGACTTGCCGACGACGATGAGGGATTCGGCGGTGGAAGGCAGGAGGACCTTGTCAACGGAGGCCGCGTCGGCCGCGACCACGAAGGGGGCGCTGACGGTGACCCGCGCCTTGCCGCCGAGGCCTTTGCGCTCGGTCAGGCGGACGGCGGTGAGCAAAGGCTTACCGGCGACATCCTGCCGGACGAGCATGAGGCGGGATTGCGGGCCCGTGGCGTTCCAGACTTCCTGGCAAGGCACGCCCGGTTTACCGATCGCGACCGGCGGAAGCGCGGTGACGACGGGTTCGATCGCGCGCTTGCCTGCGGCGTCGAAGGTGGAGCGGTAAGCGACGCGTAGCTCCTGCACGGAGCCGTCGGAGAGACCGAGGAAGATCAGGCCCGCGCGCGGGTAGCTTCGGACCGCGCTGACCTTGAGCTCACCCAGCGCCGGCGCCCATTCATGGGCCTTCTTGCCGTCGGACGCCCGCTGGAAGACAACCTTGCCATCGGCGAGGACGACATAAGGGAAGTCGCCGTATTCGTCTTCGCCGAAAGCGACCGCATTCGCCGGCACCGCCAGCGAACCGACCGGCGTGACCTTGGCGCCGGTGAAGAGCGGGAAGACCTGGAAGATCAGGAACGCCAGCATCCCGAAGACCGCGAGCACCACGCCCACGCCGCCGAAACGGATCAGGCGCCCCATCCACCGGTCGGCGGCCAGGGTCATGGGACTTACCGTAAAACGCGACTCCGGCGCGGCGGCCGGAGAGGGTTTTTTGTCGGAAGTTTCCATCGGGTGACGGTCTTGTGTCGTTCGGTCTATTAAAGGGTAAGGCGGGGAGACCCCGCCTTGGGAGGACCCGAGACCGTACCGTCGCGCTTTTCAGACCGACCCCGGAGGGCGTGGTGGCGACGATACGATTTCGAGACCAAGCTTATTCGGCGCTGTAGTACTTGAGGGCGGTGCGACCTTCGACGGCGACGTCGGCCGGCAGCGGGTAGTAACCGTCCTTGATCGTGATCTCCTGGCCCTGCTTGGAGAGGATGAAGGTGATGAACTCGCTGGTCAGCTTGTCCATGTCCTTGGAAGGGGCCTTGTTCACGTAGACGTACAGGTAGCGGGCGAGCGGGTAAGTGCCGTTGAGGCAGTTGGCGTAGCTGGGCTCGACGTAGTCGGCGCCGGAGCCGAGGGCGAGCGGGAGGGCGCGGACGCCGGAGGTCTTGTAGCCGATGCCGGAGTAGCCGACGGCGCCGAGGTCGGAAGCGACGCCCTGGACGACGGAGGACGAACCGGGCTGTTCCTTGACGGAAGACTTGTAGTCACCGTTCTTGAGGGCCTTGTCCTTGAAGAAACCGTAGGTGCCGGAAGCGGAGTTGCGACCGAAGGCCGAGATCGTCTTGCCGGCGAAGTCGCCGGTGAGCTTGGCGTCACCCCAGGTGCTGATGTCCTGGCCGCCGAACTTGCGGGTCGAGGAGAAGATGCCGTCGACCTGGGAGAGGGAGAGACCCTTGATCGGGTTGTCCTTGTGGACGAAGACCGCGAGGGCGTCGATGGCGACGGCGACCTTGGTCGGCTTGTAGCCGAACTTACCGGCGAAACCGGCGACTTCGGAGGACTTCATCTCGCGGCTCATCGGGCCGACCTGGGCGGCGCCGGAGGTGAGGGCGACCGGAGCGGTGCCCGATCCCTTGCCTTCGACCTGGATGTTCACGTTGGGGTACTTGGCCTTGAAGCCTTCGCTCCAGAAGGTCATCAGGTTGTTCAGCGTGTCGGAGCCGACCGAGTTGAGGTTACCCGAGACGCCCGAAGCGACGGCGTAGTCAGGGAGCTTGGCATCGACCGTGACGACCTCGGCGGCGGCCGGAGCGGCAGACTGGGCGGAGACGACAGTCGCCGTGAGGGCGAGCAGCGCGAGGGACTTGAGGGAGGT
>RGES01000320.1 GCA_009917805.1 Verrucomicrobiota bacterium | reverse complement strand
GGCAGGTCCTGTGACGGAGAGCCGGTCTGGACTTTCGAATTGCACGGCCGAAAAAATCCAAGGCAAGCGGTTTTTCCGGGCCTGACCCGCCCGTCGCCGTCCGCCGGGATCCTCCGGGGCCGGCAGCCCCGGGGGCCTATGAGGGTTTTTCACGCCCCGGGGTTTCCCTGCTAATACCTCCCCTTTTGTCCGCCTCTGGGGTGGGAAGGGGAGCCACTCCCTATTTGATGACTTTTGCATCCCGTCCTCGCTCCGCCATGTCCGCTAGCTCTTGTTGTTCCTGCTGTCGTCCTTCTTCCATCGGGAAGAAGGTCGTGATGGCCCTCACCGGCCTCGTCCTCGCCGGCTTCGTGCTCGGTCATATGACGGGCAACCTGCTGATGTTCAAGGGCCCGGAGGCCATCAACGCCTATGCGGCTTGGCTGCATGCCAACAAGGGACTTCTCTGGGGCGCCCGCATCGTCCTCATTATCAGCGTTTTCGCCCATATCTGGGTCGGCATCCAGCTCGCCCTGGAGAATCGCGCTTCCCGTGACGGCGGTCCGGCCGCCGACGCGACCCGCCGGGCCTCGATCGCTTCCCGCACGATGCCCTATTCGGGCGTGGTGATCCTGGGCTTCGCGGTCTTCCACCTCCTTCACTACACCTTCCGCACGGTCGCCCTCGGCGGCGCCACCTTCGGCGATGACGTCTATAAGATGCTGATCGCCGGTTTTTCGAACAAGCCGGTCTCCTATTTCTACATCGTCAGCATGCTGCTGCTCTGCCTGCACCTCAGCCACGGCGTGAGCAGCGTGTTCCAGACCCTCGGCCTGCGTAACGAGCGCTGGCGCGCCCGCCTCGACGGCCTGGCCCTGGCCTACGCCTGGATCATCGCCCTCGGCTTCATCTCCATCCCTCTCGCCGTGCTCACCGGCTGCCTGAAGTAAACCCAGCGCCCGTAAACCCCATGAATCTCGACTCGAAGATCCCCGCCGGCCCGCTGGCCGACAAGTGGAACAACCATAAGGCGAAGCTGCGCCTGGTGAACCCCGCCAACCGTCGCAAGTACCACATCATCGTGGTCGGCTCCGGGCTCGCCGGTTCCGCAGCCGCCGCCTCGTTCGCCGAGATGGGCTACGAAGTCTCCTGCTTCTGCTACCAGGACAGCCCGCGCCGCGCCCACTCGATCGCCGCGCAGGGCGGCATCAACGCCGCGAAGAACTACCAGAACGACGGCGACAGCGTCCGCCGCCTCTTCCAGGACACGATCAAGGGCGGCGACTACCGCGCCCGCGAAGCCAACGTCTACCGTCTCGCCCAGGTCTCGACGAACATCATCGACCAGTGCGTCGCCCAGGGCGTGCCCTTCGCCCGCGAATACGGAGGCCTCCTCGCCAACCGCTCCTTCGGCGGGGCCCAGGTCTCCCGCACCTTCTATGCCCGCGGCCAGACCGGCCAGCAGCTCCTCATCGGCGCCTATTCCGCGCTCTCCCGCCAGATCGGCCTCGGTACGGTGAAGATGTACACCCGCCACGAGATGCTCGACCTCGTGCTCGTCGACGGCAAGGCCAAGGGCATCGTCACCCGCGACCTCGTCACGGGCGCCGTCGAATCCTGGGCCTCCGACGTCGTCGTGGTCTGCACCGGCGGCTACGGCAACGTGTTCTACCTCTCGACCAACGCCCAGGGCTGCAACGTCACCGCGACCTTCCGCGCCCACCGCCGCGGCGCCGGCTTCGCCAACCCCTGCTACACGCAGATCCACCCGACCTGCATCCCCGCCCACGGCGACGACCAGTCGAAGCTGACCCTCATGTCGGAGTCCCTGCGCAACGACGGCCGCGTCTGGGTGCCCCGGGACCCCGCCGACTGCGGCAAGGACCCCTCGTCCATCCCCGAGGCCGCGCGCGACTACTTCCTCGAGCGGAAGTATCCCAGCTACGGCAACCTCGCCCCCCGCGACATCGCCTCGCGCGCCGCGAAGGAAGTCTGCGACGAAGGCCGCGGCGTCGGCCAGATGGTCGACGG
>RGES01000319.1 GCA_009917805.1 Verrucomicrobiota bacterium | reverse complement strand
TCGACTTCCTTCCACTTCGCGACGAGTTCCTTGACGCGGGGCTGGGCGTTCCAGCGTTTGGCCGCGTCGTCGAAGACGGCCTTGTGCATCTGCTGCATCTCCTGGATCTCGCCCAGGCCGGTACGGATGATGCCTTCGCGGCGCGCGTTCGGCGGGCGCCCGTCGGCGGAGATGTCATGCTTGTCGTCGATCGTGAGCCCTTGGGTGCCGCGAGGCGCGCCGACGGCGCGGGCGGCGGAGGCACGTCCGGAGACGGCCGGTTTCGCCTTCCGAGCCTGGGTAGGTCGGGCGGAAGGCGCCTCGGCGAAAAACCAGCCGATCGCGAGGGCCGCCAGTCCGAGCAGCAGGACGCCGATGAGCAGGGGCCGGCGGGCGAGGAAAGCTTTCATGGGCGACGGACGGCGCTCAGGCCGTCACGGTCTTACTGGAACACGATGGGCGGCGCCGTTGCCGGGATTCACGACGCCGGCGCCGGTGATGGTCACCGTCGGAGCGGCCGCGGGGGCGGCGCCGGCGCCGGCCTGCTTGAGCATGTTCAGGCCGCGGGCGCGGACGGCGCCAAGTTCGTCCATGATCGCCTGCTTCTTGTCGTCGGTGGCGGTGCGATACTGGGTCTCGAGCTCGCGCATGCGCCCGAAGTTGGAGCGGAATTCCTCGTTCTGCATCGCCGCGCGGAAGGCGTCGCCGATCTTCTGGCGGTCGCCGCCGAACATGTCCTCGACGGCCTTCTTGCCGTCGTCGCGCCAGGTGGCGAACTTCGCGTCGAGCTCGGCGACCGGCTTGGACTGCTTCGCGAGGTCCTTCTCTTCGACGTCGGCGGCGACGTCGTCCTTGCGGCTGAGGTGAAGCTCCTTGGCGCTACGGACGGTGCCCTTCTCCATGGTCAGCTTGCTGACCGGCGAACCGGTCTTCTTGGCGGTGCTGCGGACGACCGAGACTTCCTGGGGTTTCACCCACTGGTAGACGGCGTAACCGACGCCGGTCAGGATGATGAGGCTGAAGATCGCGAAGAGGCGGTTCGAGTTCATGGGGGCTTTATAACGAATATAACTCCGCGACCAAGGCGAAGTTTCCGCCGGGAACCGCCGCGAGGGGGCTCAGGCCTTGGGGCCGGCTTCCGCGCGGGTCTTGACGTGTTCCAGCACGCGGCGCTGGACCATGTGGACGATGCCTTCGGTCCACAGGTTCCAATAGGAGGCGGGCGCGATGTTCAGGAGGTAGTGGCTTTCGCCGGTCAGGCGCGTGCGACCGCCGGGCAGGGGCTCGAGCTTGAAGCCGCCTTCGAGGCTGGCGTAGGCGCTGTGGATGTGGGTCGTGTCGATGGTCCGGCCGAAGAAGCCGGTCTCGCGCATCGAGGGCGGCGTCGAGAGGACCTTGAAGCGCAGCTCCCGGCCGGGTTTCCAGACCGTGACGATCTCGGTCGATGACGACCACGCTCGCCGTCGTGGCTTCCAGCGGCGCGGGCGGATTCCATCCCTCCAACGCTACGATCGCGACGATCGCGAGCCAGGCGGCGGAATGCAGCGTGCCGTCGGCGTTCTTGGTGCGCGCGAGGAAGTAGCCCGTGACCGCGCCGAGGAAGGCGAGGGCCGCGCCGAACGGGGCCGCCATGACCACGCAGACGATGCCTTCCATCATCATCGCGCAGAGGATGAGGATGACGCCGCCGATGAGGGTCATCGCCGCGGCGACGGCCTGGCCGAAGCCGCCGCCGGCCCGGCGGACGATCACGCCGCTGCTGACGCCGGTCGCGAAGGGGAGGCCGGCGAAGATCGCCAGGCCGAAGTAACCGCCGGTCTGCTTGAGGCCGAGCGGGAGCTGTCCGAGCTTGTCCAGGTGATCGAAGCCCCAGGTGAGCGCCACGCAGAACACGATCGCCAGCAGGAACGGCACGACGAGCCGAGCGGCGACGTCCGTCGGCGCCACGGAATCCTTTTCCGTCTCGTCGCCGGTCGCGGCGAGCCAGAGCGCCAAGCCGGCGCCGAGGAAGGGGACATGGATCAGCAGGCCG
>RGES01000318.1 GCA_009917805.1 Verrucomicrobiota bacterium | reverse complement strand
TTCCTGGTCGTCGCCGGGGTCACGACGGGCGAGGCGGCGAAGGCGGGTTCGTATCACGGCTTCGGTCCGGTGGCGACGCAGCCGGTCTGGTTGCAGGCGCTCGAGATCTACCTCTTGGTCGATTTCCTGGATTACTGGCTGCACCGGCTTTTCCACACCGGAGCCTGGTGGCCGTTCCATGCGGTGCACCATAGCTCGGAGGAGCTCGACTGGCTCTCAGCCGTCCGCGTGCATCCGGTCAACGAGGCCGTGAACAAGATCGCGCCCGCGGTGCCGCTCCTGTTCCTCGGGTTCGACCCGACCGTGACGGCCGGCGTCAGCGGCTTCCTGACGCTCTACGCCATCTTCCTGCACGCCGACGTCGACTGGGATTTCGGACCGCTGCGCTCCGTCGTCGCCACGCCGGTCTTCCATCGCTGGCATCACTCCAGGGCCCCGGAGGCGATCGACAAGAATTTCGCCGGCCTCCTGCCGCTCTGGGACATCCTCTTCGGCACCTACTACATGCCGAAGGATCGGCTCCCGCAGAACTTCGGCGCGACCGAGCCGGTGCCGAAGGGCTACTTCGGTCAGCTCTGGCATCCGTTCGCCGGCTGGTTCGGCCGCAAGGGCCCGCCGCCGCTGCCGTAAGGCGATACGCTTACCCGTTTGCATTAGGCGTCCTGACCGTTAGGTTGTTCGTCTTAGCCGATGTATCCACAGGACCTCCGCGAAAACTGGCATTCCGGCCAAGGCCGATGGAAGGACGTGCCTGCCGCGGAGTGGAACGACTGGCATTGGCAGCTGCGTAACCGCATCACGACGCTGGCCCAGCTGGAGGAGCTGCTGGAGCTGACCAAGGAGGAGCGGGAAGGGTGCCTCTTCGCCCCGCACAAGCTCTCGCTCTCGATCACGCCGCACTTCTTCAATCTCATCGATCCGAAGGATCCGAATTGCCCGGTCCGCCGTCAGGTCATCCCGCGCATCGAGGAGTCCTATGTCGCCGTCGGCGAGTCCGAGGATCCGGTCGGCGAAGAAGGCACCATGCCCGTCCCGGGCATCGTCCATCGCTACCCGGACCGCGTGCTCTTCCTTGTGACCGACCGTTGCGCCTCGTATTGCCGTTATTGCACGCGCAGCCGTCTGGTGTCCAACGCCCAGGCCTACGATTTCCATCCCGAGCTCGAGGCGGGCCTGAAGTACATCGAGGAGCACGCCGAGATCCGCGACGTGCTGCTGTCCGGCGGCGACCCTTTGCTGCTGTCCGACGCCAAGCTGGACGCGCTCCTCGGACGTCTGCGCGCCATCAAGCACGTCGAGTTCATCCGGATCGGGTCGCGTATCCCGGTCTTCCTGCCGCAGCGCATCACGCCCGAGCTCGCCGAAGTCTTCCGGAAGCACGGGCCGATCTGGCTGAGCATCCACACCAACCACCCGAAGGAGATCACCCGCGAACTGGCCACGGCCTGCGAGCGCCTGTCCTTCGCCGGCGTGCCGCTCGGCAACCAGTCCGTGCTCCTCGCCGGCATCAACGACGAAGCCGAGGTGATGAAGTCCCTCGTCCATCGCCTGCTGATGATGCGCGTGCGTCCGTATTACCTCTACGCCTGCGACCTGATCGAAGGCTCGACCCATTTCCGCGCGCCCATCCAGAAGGGCATCGACATCATCCGCGCGCTCCGCGGCCACACGACCGGTTACGCCGTGCCGCAGCTGATCATCGATACCCCGGGCGGCGGCGGGAAGGTCCCGATCAATCCCGAATACGTCCAGGCCATCCACGACGGCATCGTCGAGATAGCGGTTGGCGGTTAGCGGTTAGGAAGGCAATTCAAGCAAGGGGAGGCCGGAAACCGGATGATTGGCTGGGGTGACGGAGATACTTTCAGGTCCCGGGTCTCGGCCATCGGGTGCCTGGTTCAGGTTCTCTGGTTCAGGGACTGGTCCCAGGGCCGCAGCCGTACCTGATGACCCTAGGATCCTTTCCGGTTTCCCTTTGGGTTGGGGCCGTCCTATCCGCTAACCGCCAACCGCTAACCGCTC
>RGES01000317.1 GCA_009917805.1 Verrucomicrobiota bacterium | reverse complement strand
CCACCCTGCAGGGCGTCGATAACATCGTCCCGGTCGACATCTACATCTCCGGTTGCCCGCCCCGCCCCGAGGCCCTCCTCGACGGCATGATGCTGCTCCAGGAAAAGATCCGCCAGGAAGGCGGCTCGCTGCGCCGCACGTTCCGCGGTCGCACGATCGAAACCAAGATCGTCAGCTAAGCACGGACATGGACGCCGCCGCGCTCACCTCCCGTTTCCCTGCCACGCAGGACCTCGCCGGCAAGGACATGCCGACCTTCCGCGTCGCCGGCAGCGACCTCCTCGCCGTCGTCCGCACGCTGCGCGACGAACAAGGCTTCGACCTGCTCGCCGACCTCTGCGGCCTCGAATGGAAGGACCGCCCGGTCCGCTTCGGCGTCGTGCTGCACCTCCTCAGCACCACGCACAAGGAATACGTGCGTCTGCACGTCGACGCCGTCAACGACCGCGTCCCCAGCGTCTCCTCGCTCCACCCCGGCGCCAACTGGCACGAGCGCGAAGCGTACGACATGTTCGGCATCGTCTTCGAAGGCCACCCGGACCCGCGCCGCATCCTGATGTGGGAAGCGTATCCGTATCACCCGCTGCGCAAGGACTTCCCTCTCGCCGGCATCGAAGTACCCTTCCCCGCCGCCGACGTCGCGGAAGTCACCGGCCAGAAGGTCGAGCCCGCGCCGATGATGGGCGGACCATTCGTCTCGCACGGCGGCAAGCTCTCCGAAGGCGAACCCTCCGCGCTCGACCAGTCCTGGACCGAGGAAAAACCCAAAGCCTGATTTAACGTGAAGATCACCAAGGAAATCTCCATCGGCGACGTCGCCGCCCGTTCGGAAGAACTGCGCGGAGAGAACATGACCCTCAACATGGGTCCGTCCCACCCGGCCACGCACGGCGTGCTCCGCCTGAGCCTCGAGCTCGACGGCGACAAGGTCGTCAAGTGCGACCCGGTCATCGGCTACCTGCACCGCGGCGACGAGAAGATCGCCGAGAACATGACGTACAACCAGTTCGTCCCGTACACGGACCGCCTGGACTACCTCGCCCCCATCGCCAACAACGTCGCCTACGCCATCGCCGTCGAGAAGCTCGCCGGCCTGAAGCTGCCCGCGCGCTGCGAGGCGATCCGCGTGCTCACCTGCGAGATGGCCCGCATCTCGTCCCACCTCCTCGGCATCGGCGTCTACGCGATGGATACCGGCGCGTGGACGGTGTTCATGTACACCTTCAACGAGCGCGAGAAGCTCTACCTGCTCTTCGAGGAGCTGACCGGCGCCCGCTTCACCACGAGCTACACGCGCGTGGGCGGCCTCGCCCGCGACCTGCCCGAGGGCTGGACCGGGCGCGTCTCGGCCTTCTGCGACGGCGTGCTCAGGGTGGTCGACGAGGTCGACGGCCTGCTCACCCGCAACCGCATCTTCCTCGAGCGCACCGAGGGCCTCGGCGTGATCACCAAGGAGCGCGCCCTGGCCTACGGCCTGACGGGCGCCAACCTGCGCGCCTCGGGCGTCGCGCTCGACCTCCGCAAGGACAAGCCCTACTCCGGCTACGGGCAGTACGCCTTCGACGTGCCCGTCGGCACCAGGGGCGACTGCTACGACCGCTACCTCGTGCGCATGGAGGAGATGCGCCAGTCGGTCGCCATCCTCCGCCAGGCGCTCGCGCGCCTGCCCGACGGCCCCGTCAACTGCGTCGACCAGCCGCGCATCGTGCTCCCGCCGAAGGCCAAGGTGATGACCCGGATGGAGGAGCTCATCCAGAACTTCATGCTGGTGACCGAGGGGCCGCAGGTCCCCGCCGGCGAGACGTACTTCGAGGCCGAGAACCCCAAGGGCGCGCTCGGCTTCTACATCGTCTCCAAGGGCGGCGGCGTGCCGTGGCGCCTGCGCATCCGCGGGCCGAGCTTCGTCTCGCTCTCCATCCTGCCCGAGCTCGTGCCCGGCCACCACCTCACCGACATCCCCTCCATCCTCGGCTCGCTCGACTTCGTCATGGGCGAGTGCGACCGCTGACCATGTCCCTCAAGCCCGAGACCCTCGCCCAGG
>RGES01000316.1 GCA_009917805.1 Verrucomicrobiota bacterium | reverse complement strand
TGTTGCGGGAGAAGAAGTCGGCCCAGTCGCGGAGGAAGGCGAGCGTCGGGAAGTAGGTGCTCAGCGGGTTGAGCAGCATGGGCGGGAAGCTCATGATGGCGCCGGCGAAGATGACCGGCATCACGCCCGCGTAGTTCACCTTGAGCGGGAGATAGTTGGTCTGGGCGCCGTACATCTTGCGGCCGACCATGCGCTGCGCGTACTGGATCGGGATCTTGCGGACGGCCTGGTTGATCGCGACCATCGCGGCGGTGACGGCGACGAAGAGGAGGATCATGCCGGCGGCCTTCTCCCAGCCGTGGGAGTTGGCGGCGGCGGCGCCGACCTTGCCGCCGAACGTCATGTCGACGAAGGAGGTGAGCGCGCCCGGGATGTCGGCGAGGATGCCGATGGTGATCAGCACGGAGGTGCCGTTGCCGATGCCGCGCTGGGTGATCTGCTCGCCGAGCCAGAGCATGACGATCGCGCCGGAGGTGAGGAGGCAGACGCCGAGGCAGACGAAGAGCATCTTGCTCTGCATCACGACGATCGTGCCGGTGAAGTTGCCGAGGCCGAGCGCCTGGCCGACCTGCTGCGGATTGCAGAAGGCGCCGAGGAGCAGCGCGGACTGGACGATCGCGATGAGGATGGTGAGGTAGCGCGAGTACTGGGCGACCTTCTGGCGGCCGACTTCGCCTTCCTGCTGGAGGCGGGCGATCGACGGCACGACGGCCGACATCAGCTGCATGATGATGGAAGCGCTGATGTACGGCATGATGCCCAGCGAGAAGACCGCGCCCTTGAGGAGCGCGCCGCCCGTGAACATGTTGTACATCGCGACCACTCCGCCCGACGACTTGTCGGCCATGGAGTGGTAGTAGTCCATGATGTCCTTCGGATCGATGCCCGGCAGCGGGATGTTCGCGCCGATGCGGGCGACGAACACCAGGGCTACCGTGGCGATCAGCCGGGCCCTGAGCTCAGGGATCCTCCAGCAGTTGGCGAAGGCCGAGAACATCGAGGACAGGGGCGAGCCGAGGCTCACTCAGCGGCGGTGGCCGACTTCTGGATCTCGAGCAGGACCGCCTTGCCGCCGGCCTTCTCGATCTTCGCTTTCGCGTCCTTGGAGAAACGGTGGGCCTTGACGGTGACGGCGCGCGTGAGCTCGCCGGTGCCGAGGATCTTGAGGAGAGGAGCGGACTTGCGCAGGACGCCGGCGGCGACGAGTTCTTCGAGACCGAAGGTCTTGCCTTCGAGTTCCTGGAAGTCGCGGACGTTGAGCACGGCGTATTCGACGCGGTTCACGTTCTTGAAGCCGCGGTGAGGCAGGCGACGGTAGAGGGGCATCTGGCCGCCTTCGAAGCCGGGGCGATGACCGCCGCCGGAGCGGGCCTTCATGCCCTTGTGACCACGACCGGAAGTCTTGCCGTGACCGGTACCGCGACCGCGGCCGAGCACCTTGTGGCGATGAGTGGAGCCCTTGATCTTGGGCAGAGAGTCGAGTTTCATGTCTGTGTGTTCCGCTTAGGCGCGGAGAGCCTTGATTTGTTCGAGGGTGCGGAGCTTGGCGAGACCGTCCAAGGTGGCCTTCACGATCGCCTGGGGATTGTTGGATCCCATGGACTTCGAAAGGACGTCCTTGTAACCGGCGACTTCGAGCACGGCGCGGACGCCGCCGCCGGCGATGAGGCCGGTACCGGGCGCGGCCGGACGGAGCATCACGACGCCGCCGTCGGCGTGGCCGATGACTTCGTGCGGGATGGTGTTGCCGCGGAGATTGACGCGGACGAGGGCGCGGTGGGCGCGGTCGGTGCCCTTGCGGATCGCATCGGGCACTTCCTTGGCCTTGCCGTAACCGACGCCGACGCGGCCCTTGCCATCACCCGCCACGACGAGCGCGGCGAAGTTGAAGCGACGGCCGCCTTTGACGACCTTCGAGCAGCGGTTGATGTGGACGACCTTGTCGTTGTATTCGGAAGCAGGGGCGTCGTTGCGATTGTCGCGACGAGGACCGCGGCCAGGGCCGCCAGGGCCGTTGCGACGGCCGCCGGGACCACCGGGG
>RGES01000315.1 GCA_009917805.1 Verrucomicrobiota bacterium | reverse complement strand
CGTCTCGAACGCGCCGTTCTGCTTGAGCCATTTCGCGATCAGCTCGCAATCGGGCAGGTAGGTGTGGGAGCGGTAGCCGTGGTCCGGCGGCTGGCCGATGAGCAGGACCTTGACCGGCGCGGCGCCGGCTTGGGCGCACGCGAGCAAGGCGAGGCAGAGCAGGATGACGGGGCGGTTCATCGTGCGGGGAGTTTTGCGGAGAGCCCCTGACGTATCGAGGATAGAGTTACGGCCTCATCGCGGCAGGAACTCGGTCGCGTCTTGTTGGCGGAAGCCTTGCCCGGGCGGGGCGGCCTAGGGCTTTTCCTTCCTCGGCACGAAGGCCTTCGCCCGTTTCTGGGCTTCGGCTCGCTGTTCCGGCGTCAGCGTGTCGACCAAGGCGGGCGGAACGTAGGGGCGGCTGTCGGGCGGGAGCGCGAATGATAGTGGGCCATCTCATATTGGGCTTCGTCGTGACCTTGCAGGGCGGCGCGTTCGAACCAGCTCATCGCGGCCGTCTCGTCGCGCGTGATCTCGGGCAGGTCGACGAACAGGACTTCATGCAGCTTGCCCCCGAAGTTCTCTCCCATGACCGGATAGGCGACCAGCGGGCGGAACTGTCGCGCCGTGCCGTCCGGATTGAAGTCGCCGAGGCCGGTGAGGCCGAAGCGCTTGAGACAGCCGTAGAGGTATTGGGATTCGGGATCGCCGTCCTCGGCCTTGAGGCGGAGGGCTTCGACGCGCTCGCTGACGTTGATCTTGCGGCGCGCGGCCAGCTCGGCCTTGCGTTTGGCCTCGGCGGCTTCGCGGGCGACGAAGGCGCGATGGTCGGCCTCCTGGATCTCCTTCCGGCGCGCCTCGTTCTCGGCCTTGTAGCGCGCCTCCTGTTCCTGGAACTTGCGTTGCTGTTCGGCGATGCGACGGGCCGTCCGCTCATCGGCTTCCCGCGATTCAGCCAGGATCCAATTCCCGGCGAGCGTCACCAGGGCGAGCGCGCCCATGACGACCGCCCCGACGATCAGAGGTTTGAAGGGATTGGCCGGAGGGTTCGCCATGGCTCAGCGGGTCTCCTTCTTGGGCTGGAATTCCTTCGCCATCTTCTCGGCTTCGGCCACCTGTTCCGGGCTCAGCCGCTTGCGGACATTTTCTTTCATGGAAGCACGCGAGGCGGGCGGAGGGTTGAAGAACCTGACCTCGTCAGGAATGAGCGGAGGCCCCTCGGAGGTGAGCAGCCATCGGTATGCAGGGGCGTCGTCGCCTTTGATGTCGGTGAGGAGGGATGTCGCCAGCATGATCTGGGCTCCGCGGTGCCCTTGCAGGGAGGCGCGTTCCAGCCATTTTTCGGCCACCTTGCGATCGCTCGAGAAAGCCGGCACGGACACGAGCCGGATGTCGGAAGGGTCTTCCCCGGTCAGCGTCGCGACCACCAGCCGGTTGTAGATGAACAGCTTCGCGTCGCGCACCTGGACGATCTTGTCCATGCCGACCAGATAGAGGTAACCGAGGAGGTATTGGGCATGCGGGTCGCCCGAGGCCGCACGATGAACGGTCTTATCGAAGGCGGCGCGGAGGTCGACGATCCGCCTTTTCGCGTCGGCGGGGTTGGCCGGGGCGTTCGTCGCTGCGGGGGCAGGTGCGGCCGCGGCCGCCGCGGCCTGGGCGCGCCGTTCCTCGGCTTCTCTTTCGCGCCGTTGTCTTGCTTCGGCCTGCAGTTTTTCGGCTTCGCGGTTCCGGCGCTCGTTCTCCTCGTTATAACGCTTCTGGGTCTCGACGCGTCGCTGTTCCTGTTCGAGGAGGCTCACACGTACCAGATGTACCAGCAGGATCGCTCCGGCCAAGGCCAGCATGACGAACAGGCCTTTCATGAGGGGCTTGAGCGGGTTAGGCGCCATGCATGAGGAATAGCGGAGGGAGTATTGGGTATCGAGTATAGAGTTACGGTCAGGGCGGCTCGCTGCAGGGCGGATAAGGGGAGTGTGTGGTTTTGCCGTGCCCGCCGGATGCGGCCTTGCCCCTGCCATGAGGCGTCTGGGGCTTGCGGGCGGGAGGAGACGGCGTTAGCGTTCCGGGATGAAAGC
>RGES01000314.1 GCA_009917805.1 Verrucomicrobiota bacterium | reverse complement strand
GACTTCCTCGGCGCCGCCCGACGGCTCGGCCACCGGGCCTTGGATGACGATCTCGCTGATGCGGATATGCGGCAGCTCTCCCTCCCGGAGGATGTGCGCCCGACCTACGCCCGAGGAGCCGACGGGCGTCGAGAACTCCTTCTCGTAGCGCTTGTTGATCGTGATGACCGACGCGCGTGATTCGTAGGGACCGTTCGGGAAGATGAAGCGCGGAGTCTGACCCGCTTCGAGCCAGACCCGGAACTTCAGCCGCGTCGGGACCTTGTCGGGCACCACGCTGCTGGCGAGCAGCGGCTCGATCGACTGGGGATAATGGATGTGGCCTTTCGTGGCGTCGCCCGGGACGACGCCGAGGATGAACGGCTCCGAGAGATCGATGCCGAAGATGGCCGGATCGTAATGGGTGTCGCGATGCATGGCCGTCGCCTCGACCTCGAGATCATACAGGCCCGAGACCGGCACGCCCTGCTTGAAGTCCTCGATGTGGCCGTAGCCACCTTGGCGGGTGTCGGTGTTCGGCTGTTCGTAGACGTTGAGGTAGCGGAAGTTGAAGGCGCTCTTGTGCGAGCCCGTCAGCTCCTCATATTGGATGAAGTTCTTGTTGAAACGCCGGTCCAGCTTGACGTCCGTGGGCTTACCGAGGCGGGTTTCGACGAGGCGGTTCGCGGCCTGGAAGTACTGGTCGAGCAGGAAGCCGGAAGTCACCAGCGACTGGCCGATCGTGTCCAGGTGGCGGGCGGTCTTCTCCTTCGGGAATTCGGCGGTCAGCCCGAGCGTGTCGACCCGGCGGCCGAACAGGGTGGCCAGCGTGTTCTCGTACTCGCGGTTGGAGAGTCGGCGCAGGACGGTGCGCGAGCCGGAGCTCTGCAACGTCGTCTCGGCCGCCGCGGTGCCGGCGCGGAGGGCGCGGATCGCCATGAGGCGTTCGTCGTCGCTGGGCTGGGCGGCCTTCTTCGGCGGCATCTCGCGCAGGGTGAGCTGGTCGATCATGTCGCGCGCCTCGATCACCTGGGGCAGCGTCTTCAGGGGGAGCGCGAACTGATGGAAGCTGCGGTCGCCTTTATGGACGTCGGCGTCGTGGCACTCGAGGCAGTAGCGGTTCAGGAACTGCTCGACGGATTTCGCGGGCGCCTCGGCGGCGCGGAGCTGGCCGGCCGGGACGAGCGCGGACAGGAGCGCGAGGAAGCGGAATGCCGGAAGCGACGTCACGACTGAGGGCGGGGCCGACGGCTCAGGAGAAGCGGCCCGTGCTGCTGCCGAACGCATGCGTCTCGACGCCCATCTTCTGGGCGATGTCGACGTAAAGGTTGCACAGCGGCACCTTGTGCCGGACCTCTTTCGCGACCTCGCGGAAGGTGCCATGCTTGTAGCCGCCGCCGGCGAGGAAGATCGGCAGGTCGGTGTTGCGGTGCGAGTTGGCGTCGCCCATGCCGCTGCCGAAGAGCACGGTGGTGGAGTCGAGGAGCGTGCCTTCGCCGTCCTTCATCTCGGCGAGGCGGCCGACGAACTTGCCGTACTGCGCGATCTGGTAGCGCTCGAGGGAGATGAGGGCGGCGATGGACTCGGGGTCGTTGCCGTGGTGGGAGAGGCCGTGGTAATCCTTCTTGATGCCGAGGTGCTGGGGCAGGAAGTCGCCGCCGACCTCCAGGGTGGCGATGCGCGTGCTGTCGGTATGCAAGGCGAGCGCGATGAGCTCGTACATGAGCGGCAGGTCGTCGACCGCGTTACGGTTGGCCGGCTTGCCGAAGGGCGCCGTCGGCTTGGGGAGATTGGTCCAGCGCTGACGTAGCTCGAGGCGCTTCTCGACGTCGCGCACCGAGGTGAAGTATTGGTCGAGCTTGTCCTTGTCCTCCTGGTTGACCTGGCCGGAGAGGCGCTTCGCTTCTTCGCGGACGGAATCCAGGATCGAGGCCTGCACGCGGTTTTCCTGTTCGCGGCGCGTGCGGCGCTCCGCGGAGTCGCTGGCGAAGAGCTTGTCGAACAGCTCGGCGGGGTTGGTGACCGGAGGCACGCGCACGCCGGCTTTCGTCCAGGCGATCTGGCAGCCGCCGTGGATGCC
>RGES01000313.1 GCA_009917805.1 Verrucomicrobiota bacterium | reverse complement strand
ACCGTGCCGATGACCCAGCGCGCCGTCTCCAATTCCGCCCTCGAAGAAGTCGACCTCGCCGACCGCCTCGACCCGGCTTCCACCACGGACCGACAGGTCGTCCGCTTCGGCCTGCGCAACACCCTCGAGACCCGCGACGCCAAGTTCGGCACCCGCGAGCTCGTCCGGGCGGACTTCTTCGCCGACTGGCGCCAAGGCCCGACGGACGCCGAGACCGGCCGCAGCGACCTCCAGTGCGCGATCAGCCTGACGCCCGCCCCTTGGATCAGCCTGAGTTCGGGTCTGCGCCTGCCCAACGGCGGCGGCGCCCCGCTCGAATCCATCCAGAGCATCGCCTTCAACTCCGGCGACTTCTGGCGCACGTCCGTCAGCTGGGTCGAGCTCCGCGAAGTCACCCAGGCCCGCCAGCTGATCTGGGAAGGCCGCGTGACCCTCAACTCGGTCTACTCCCTCGTCGCCACGATCAACTACGACGCCCTGGCCGGCCAGACCACCTACGAAAGCATCGGCCTTGTCCAGCGCATCGCCAATTCCTGGGAGCTCGAATACGGGATCATGCAGCGCCTCGACCCGCTGAACAACGGGAAGAACTCATTGGGCTTCCAACTGCGGGCCAGATTATTCAAGTTCTGAGCGTGACGGACACCCCTCCAGACTCCCCTTCGGTCCCCGAAGACGGCATCCTGCCGCCGGCCGACCTGCCCATCCGCCTCGACGTCTTCGAAGGGCCGCTGGACCTGCTCCTGTTCCTGATCCGCAAGAACGAGATCGATATCTACGACATCCCGATCGAGAAGGTCACCCAACAGTACCTGGAGATCCTGCGCACGCAGGAGAAGGACAACCTCGAGCTCGCCGGCGACTTCTTCGTCATGGCCGCGACGCTGATGTACATCAAGAGCCGCATGCTCCTGCCGGTCGAAAGCCGCCCCGAAGAGGAGGTGGCAGCGACGGACGAAGGGCAGGACCCGCGCTGGGCGCTCGTGCAGCAGCTCATCCAGTACAAGCGCGTCAAGGAGACCGCCGCCATCATCCGCGGCCTCGTCGACGACCGCCAAGGCTTGCTCGGACGCTACGTCGTGCAGCCGCAAGGCGAAGACGCCGTCGTGCGACCTGTCGCCCGCGCCGACCGCATCGAGCTCTGGAACACCTTCAACCTCGTCCTCCGTCGCCTCGCCGAACGCATCCAGCCGGGCAACATCACGTCCGAGACCGTCACGGTCTCCGACCGCATGGAGACGATCCTCGCCCGCCTCGAAAGCGAGGCCACCTTCGCGTTCACGAGCCTCCTGCCGGAGCGTCCGACCGTCGGCTTCCTGGTCGCCACGTTCCTCGCCTGCCTTGAACTCGCCCGCCTGGGTAAGCTCAAATTGGAGCAGGACGCCTCCTTCGCGGAGATCAATTGCTCCAAGGCCGAAGCCGCCGCCGTCCCGAACGCCGGCGAAGCGCTCGAAGGGAAGTCGGAGTTCGACGAGCCTGCCGGCGAGGCAGACTGAGCCACGGGCTTGAAATCGCCGCCGGTCCGGCCAGAGTGAACCCATGGCTCGCGCGAAGCGTCCTTCGAACCACCTGCTCGGCATCGGCCTCGACGCCCAGGACAAGCACAAGCGCATCACCCGCGGCGAAGGCTTCAACCTCGTGGGCGGCTCCGAAGAGACGCACGAACGGATGACCGAAACCGTGATCAAGACCTCCGAAGACCTCGGCCGCAAAGGTCGCACCATCGCCGACGCCCACCCGGAAGAGCTCGCCGACCTGCTGCGTAAGCACGACCGCGGCGCCTGAGTCCAAAAAGGAGCCACAGACGGGTTGACTCACCTCTTTCGCAGGATTTGAATCCCTCTCCCCAAAAATGAGCAACGAGCTGCCCCCTCCCCCGCCCCCTCCTCCTGCTGGCTGATCACAGACCGCCACTAGGGGCCCCCTAGGCCCCTCTCCTGGCCCCTCAGGCAGCCCCTGGGGGGGCTTCCTGCTGCCCATAGGCTGCCCCCGCCTGCCTGCCCCCTTCCCTGCTGCAGGGCCTCTCCTGGCTGATGGGAGGGAACAGCCCTAGTAGTGCTAGTCTCAGCA
>RGES01000312.1 GCA_009917805.1 Verrucomicrobiota bacterium | reverse complement strand
CGAACTGTCCGCCAAGGAAACGCCCGCCCGCGCCGAAGCATCCGCCGCGGACAACAAGGAGCAGCTGCGCAAGACCTTCGCCGAGAGTTCCGCCAGGGCCGCGGCCGGCGACGTCCATGCCATGCTTGAACTCGGGATGGCCTACACCGTGGGCCTGGGGACGCCCATCGACCGGGCTTCCGCCGTGAAATGGCTGCGACTGGCCGCCGAGAAGGGCCATGAGCGCGCCCAGTTCATCTTCGGCCAGATGTGCCTGCGAGGCGAACTCCTCCCCAAGGATCCCCAGGAGGCCGTCCGTTGGTTCCGGCTCTCCGCCGCGCAAGGCAACGCCGACGCCGAGCTTTCCCTTGCGCAGGCCTACGAGTCCGGCGAAGGCGTAATGCCCGACGAAAAGGAATATCTTCGCTGGCTGAAGCTCGCGGCCACGCACGGTCATCCGCTCGCCCAGGCCGAGTACGGCGCGAGCCTGTACGACGAGGCCAAGCCGGAGCTCTGGGAAGAATCCGCCGGCTGGATCCGCAAGGCCGCCATGCAAGGGCACCCTCGGGCGATGTTCGACATGGGCGCACTCCATCTCAACGGCCAAGGCGTCCGCAAGGACCAGCGCGTCGCGTTGGCTTGGTTTATGCTGGCTTCTTCCGATGCCGACGAAGAGATGCGGGAGCGACTCGGCGACATGATCGGCCAGGCGACCGATGCCGACCGCCGCGCGGCGAATAAGCTCAGCAAGGAGATCGTCGACAAGATGGAGGTCTCACCGATCTTCGGCCTGGGATCGCGCATCAACGAGCGCGCCGCAAACTTCCACCGGCAGTTCGAATTGGCGCGAAATGGCAAAGCCGAGGATCAGTACGAGCTCGCCAGGCTTTACCACGAAGGCATCGGCACGGTCAAGGATCCGGCCGAAGCCGCCGTCTGGTGCCGCAAGGCCGCCGAACAAGGCCACGTCGACGCCATGCGCACCCTCGCGGCCACCTTGGAAGATGGCGACGGCGTGAAGCAAGATTTCGTCGAGATGGTGAAGTGGTATCGCCAAGCCGCTGAAAAGGACGACCCGCAGTCGCAGTTCAAGCTAGGGGTCTGCTACATCGAAGGAAATGGCGTAGAGAAGGACGAACGCCAAGCCGAGCTCTGGACCAAGAAAGCCGCTGACCACGGCCACCCTATCGCCCAAGCCAATATGGGATCATTCATCCTCTTCGGACCTGACAAGAGCCGCTTCCCCGAAGCGGTCCGCTGGTTCAAGCTCTCCGCCAAGCAAGGCCACCCCAAAGGAATGTTCAAATACGGACTGATGCTATTCCTCGGAACCGGCGTTACCAAGGATCGCGTCGAAGGCGCCGCCTGGATGATCGCCTGTCTGCCCAGGGCAGACGAAAGCCTCAAACAGACCGTCAAGGAAAGCATCGGACACCTCACCCCAGACGAACGAACGAAAGCCGAAGCGGCCGCCATTGAGATTCAGAAGACCCTCTGACCGATCATCCGCCGCATCTCGGTAAGGGCAGCACCGCGTGCTGCCTCGTTGCCTCCCTGTCTTCCCGACCGCCTCAGGGCCGCTTGTTACGCGTGAAGAGAAAGACGATCAATGCGATGAACACCGCGGGCCAGAAACAGCCGCTGGGCAGGGAAGTTCGGCGGCCGTATCGCACTTACCAAATACTCCACCGAGTCATCATCGTCGCAACGCCTTAATCACCCCGCGGTAGGGACAACACCAAGTGCTGTCCTCATTGCCTCCCTGCATTCCCAACCGCCAACCGCTAACCGCCAATACCTGTTATCGGTAGGGTCGAGCATCCCTGCTCGACCGCGGCCGACCAAGGATGGTCAGCCCTACCTCAGAGACTCGCTCAAAGGGAAACCGTAAAACGGGATGAATGCTGCGGTCATGATTCATTCCAGGTGACGGGAGACGGCCTCAGTGGTCAGCCTTTCGGTTGTCAGCCTTCAGCAGCCAGAAGCCGGGTGCCAGCTCCCGATGGCCGAACGTCCGATTCCTGAACTCCCGATGCCCGTGCCCGTCACCCGTCACCTGTCTCTTTGCCTCTCCCTATACTCGATACTCCATACTCGATACTCTCAA
>RGES01000311.1 GCA_009917805.1 Verrucomicrobiota bacterium | reverse complement strand
AGGAAGCCGACGCGCTGCTGCCGCAGATGCTCCTCTCGTTGAACGCCATCGCCGCCGGCCTCCAGGCCACGGGCTGAGGTCGCTCAGCGTTTCGGCAGGTCGGTGCTCCCGGGGATCTCTCCGCGGAGCATCCTGCCGGCTTGGCCGGAGAGCCACAGGTAGTGGTCCGTCGGGACATCGGACAGGTCGACGAAGTTGCCGACCGGCCGCGGGCCGCCGCACTTCATGATAGCCGTACCTTCGTCGAGTTCGTCGAACATCGCCACGTAGAGGGTCTTCGCCCCCGCTTCGCGGGCGGCGACGGCCTGGGACCAGAGGAAGCGGCCGCCGAGGCGCGGAATCTGGTCGAGCTTGGATGGTTTTCCGCGTTGGGCTGAAAGGTTGCTCCAGCTGAAGCCGGGGAAGATCACCGGGAGGTAGGTCTTCTGTTCGGCGCGGCACCAAGCCGCATCGGGAGCCCAGACCTTCCGTCCGAGGTCGGCCGCGCCCTGCGGATCGCCGAAGCGGCCGACCGTCCACGGGCTGACGATGTCGGCCTGCCGGATCAGCGCATGCAGCGCCGGGTCGGGTTGGCTGTCGTTCTTCAGTTCGCGCCAGTAGGTCGGCACGCCGACCATGATCGCGGCGCCGGTGGCTTTGATGTCGGCGAGCAGGTCGGTCCAATCCTTGAGCGCAGGCGCACGGTCGTTGAAGCCAAGCCCCCAGAGCGCGACGAGCGGCTTGCCTTGGTGGAACTGCGCGCACGGCTGTTTCGTCTGGCCGGCGGCGACGAGCTGGCGCCAGTCCGCGGCGACGAGCGGGAAGCGTTCAGGCGTCAGGCCGGAGAGATCATACATCACCGTCAGCGAACGCCCTTCGGCGTTGGCAGCTTCGGTGCAGTTGCGTAACACGACATCCAGCGACGCCGCGCCGCGTCCCTTGCCCAGGCCGACGGCGAAGCGCTGGAGCATCGCGCCGTCGAGGCCGTAGTCCTTCATCCAGCGGAAGTGGCGCCGGACGGTCGCGGGATGGACGCTGCTGAACAGGTCGGCCGTGCGGCCATCGGCGAACTTGAAGGGAGAGGCGTAGCGTTCGTCGGGAGGGAATTCGCTGAGATCGGGCCAGAGGTCGAACGAGCAGGCCTGAATCGAGAAACGCTTACCCGGGCCGTAGTGGACCCAGCCAAGCCCGCTGGCATCGCCTTCGGCCCGAAACCATCCTTGGTAGCCCGTCACGACCTTGCCGTCCAAGGTAGGGTGCAGAGGGTCTTCGGCCGACGAAAGGGCCGTGAGGGTCAGGCAGAGCGCGGAAAAGACCGCTTTCATCGTCCGGGTCAGACGTGCTTCCAGAAATCCATCAGGAAGCGCGTGGCCAGCTGGGCGAGGAAGACGATGTTCCAGAAGATCAGCTGGAGGCCGAGGGAGGGGCCGAATCGGGATGAAGCCGGAGAGGCTGGTGTCGGCCATGCAGATCGCGGCGAAAGTGAGGGCGACCGAGACGATGCCCGTGAGGCCGATGCCGATGGAGGTGCCGTCCTTGCCGAAGAAATGCTGGGCGGCGAGGCGACCGAGCAAAGGGATGTAGACGACCACCATCGCCAAGGCGACCCAGAAGCCCGGAGAGGCGTAATCCTGGCCGAGGATCTTCTCGGCGTAGCTTTCGGCCGCATGCTTGATGACGGCTTCTTTGATCGGATTGGTCAGGGCGAGGAGCACGTCGGAAACCTAGCCGTGCGCGGCCTTTTGTCCACGCCTAAGGCGCCCGGTCGGCACGAGGCGGAAATGTCCGCCGGAAGCCTTGATGATCGCGAGGCCGGCGGCGACGTCCCAGAGGTTCGTGCCGGACTCATAATACGTATCGGCGAGGCCTTCGCCGACGTAGGCGAGGGCGAGCGCGGCGGAGCCGATCATGCGGATCTTCTTGTAGCGGCCGACCTGCTGCACGAAGAGCTGCATCGCGGGGCCGGACTTGTCGGCGGCGGCAGGGAAGCCCGTCATGATGCAGGCGTCCTTGATGTCGGTGACCCAGCCCGGCGTGATGCGGACGCCGTTGACGAAGCTGCCTTCGCCGACGACGCCGAGGATAGTCTTCTTCGCCGTGAAGTCGTGGATGACGCCGAGC
>RGES01000032.1 GCA_009917805.1 Verrucomicrobiota bacterium | reverse complement strand
TCGCCGAGGTCGGCGGCGAGTTCACGGTGAAGCACCTCGAGCGCGACGCCGCGGGTATGTGGACCCTGCGCGCCGACAGTCCGCGCTGGCCCGGCTGGTCGTTGCCTTTCACGCCCGAATGCCGTATCTGGGGGACGGTGGTCGCCGTCGTGCGCCGCTGCTGACGCCATGCTCCGCGCCCTCGCCGACTGCAACAACTTCTACGCCTCGTGCGAGCGCGCCCTCGATCCGTCGCTCATCGGCGTGCCGATCGTGGTGCTCTCGAACAACGACGGCTGCGTGGTCGCGCGTTCGTCCGAAGCCAAGGCGCTGGGCATCCCGATGGGCGCGCCCTATTTCGAGGTGCGTCGGACCTGCGAAGCGCACGGCGTCCGCATCTTCTCGTCCAACTTCTCCGTCTACGGCGACTTCTCCGAACGCGTGATGGCCGCCCTCGGAGAGCAGGCGCGTGACCTCGAGGTCTATTCGGTCGACGAAGCGTTCCTGGGTTTCCCCGACATGCCCGATGATGATGCCAAGGCCTTGGGGCTGCGCATCCGGGCCGATGTCTTGAAGCGGACCGGCATCCCGATCTCGCTGGGGATGGCCCCGACGAAGGTCCTCTGCAAGCTGGCCAATGAGCGGGCCAAGGCCGACAAGACGAGCGGCGGCGTGATCGTCGTGCCGGCCTCCGTCGAAGGGCGCACGGCCTTCCTGCGGGGCGTCGAAGCCGAGGACGTCTGGGGCGTCGGACCCGGCCTCGCGGCCCGCCTGCGCTCCCACGGTATCCTGACCGCCATCGATCTCGCGGAAGCCGACCCGGGGTTCATCCGTCGCATCGCCGGCGTGGTCGGCGAACGCCTCGCGCTCGAGCTGCGTGGCATCTCCTGCCACGACATCGTCGAAGACGCCGGCCCGCGGAAGAGCGTGCTGGTGTCGCGCTCCTTCGGCCGTCCGATCACCGACGCCTTCGAGCTCTCCGAAGCCATCGCCGCGCATGCGGCCCGCGCCGCGGAGAAGCTGCGCGAAGACGGGCTCGTCGCTTCGTCGATCGTGGTCTTCATCCGCACCAACCAGCATCGCATCGACCAGGAGCAGTATCGCGGCGACGAAGTCGAGCCGCTCGATCCGCCGACCGACGACGCCCGCGCCATCTGCGCTGCGGCGTCGCGGGCCTTGGCGCGTGTCCGTCGCGACGGATATCTTTACAAGCGGGCCGGGGTGATGCTCCAAGGCCTGACGCCGGCCGACGTCGTGCAGCCTTCGTTGCCGGGGATGGGTGGCGAAATCGACCCGAACAAGGACCGTCTCATGAAGGCCGTCGACGCCTTGAACCATAAGCTTGGTCGCGACGCCGTGCGCCTCGCCAGCACGGGTTTCGAACGGGAATGGAAGGGCAAGTCCGAGCTCCAATCCGGCGCCTCGCTGTCCGACCCGGCGAACCTGCCGAAGGCCAAGGATGGTCCGAAGCCTCGGATAAGGTTTCACGAATAGGGCCCAAGGTAGGGCCAGGGCTAGGGCCGGGGCTTGGGCTAGTTAAAGACGAGGCAAGGAAGGCGAGGGGGCCTTTGGCTAGCCCTAGCCCTGATGCATCCCTCCTTGTCCAAGGAACCTTCCCCCGACATACAGGCTCATACCCCTATGAGTTCTCCCCGACTCGCATTCCGTCATGCATGGATGGTCTTGGTCTCGATCACGCTCTTCGCGGCGCCCGTCGCCAAGCCGGGCATCCGCGTCGGCTTCGCCGACCGCGATATCACACCGGACATCGGCATGGAGGTCCCGGGCAACTACGGGAAGGTCTATTCCAAGAAGATCCATGACGCCTGCAAGGTGCGGGCGAGCGTCTTCGACGATGGTCAGAAACGCGTGGCGCTCGTCGGCATCGACGCCCTGATGATCCGACGCGAGACGGTGCTGGAGATCCGCGGCTTGGTGAAGGCCGCCACGGGCATCACTGACGTGATGATCGGCGCGTCGCATTCCCATTCCTCCGGCCCGATCGGGATGATCCTCCCCGGAGAGTTCGACCATGCTTCCGAAGAGATCCGCGACCTGGCTTACAACAAGTCCTCCTGCGCCGATGCCGGCTATCTCAAGAAGGTCATCGCCGCCACGGTCGCAGCCATCGTCGCCGCGGATCAGGCCAAGGCCGCGGTGACGGTCGGTTACGGCGTCGGCCATGAGAGCCAGGTGGCCTTCAATCGCCGGCTCCGGATGAAGAACGGCCTGACCTTCTCCCACCCCGGCAAGAACAACCCGGACGTGCTGGAGTTCGCCAACCCGACCGACGACGAGGTCGGCGTGATCGGCGTCTGGCGTCCCGACGGTACGCTGGCCGGCTGCATCGTGAACTTCTCCTGTCACGCCACCACGAACTCCGACGGCATCGGCGCGAACTGGATCCATTACACCGAGAAGGTCATCCAGGGCTATTACGGTCAGGACGCCAAGGTCGTGTTCCTGCAGGGCGCCTGCGGTGACGTCACCCAGGTCAACAACCTCGACCCCAAGGCCAATCCGGCGTCGGACGACTGGTCGCAGTTCGTCGGCGGCCGCGTCGGGGCCGAATCCCTCAAGGTGCTGCTGAGCATGTCCCAGACGCGCACCGCCGAGGTGCCGCTGGCCGCCGATCATAAGGTCTGGGAGGTGCATCGGCGGATTCCCGCTCCCGAGCGTATCGCCGAGGCCAAGGAGCGCATCAAGGGGCCCGTCGCGCATAAGGACTGGGTCTGGGCCAAGGAAACCCTGCTGCTCGACGCCTTGATCGCCAAGAAGAAGGACGTCGAGGTGGAGGTGCAGGCCATCCAGGTCGGTCCGGTCGTGTGTCTTTCCAATCCCGCGGAGTATTTCGTCTCCTACGGACTTCAGCTCAAGAAGCGTAGCGGCTTCCCGATGACCTTCCCGGTCGAGCTCGCGAACGGTTGTGTCGGCTACGTGCCGGACGAAGAAGCCTTCGGCCCGCACGGCGGCGGTTACGAGACGCGCCTGACGAGCTACAGCAATCTCGAGATCACCGCCGGCACGCAGTTCATGAACGTCGGACTCGAACTCGCGGCCAAGATGAAGCCCGCCAAGTTGCCCGAACGTCCGAAAGGTCCGGCCGGCAAGCCGTGGGCCTACGGCGACCAGCCTCCGCAGCTGAAATGATCCGCTGCGCTTCCATCCTTTTCGCTGCCGCACTCGCGGCCGCCCCGCTGCCGAGCCCGCTCTCGCCGGCCGAGGCGCTGAAGTCTTTCGAGGCTGCGCCTGGCCTGCGTGTCGAACTCGTCGCCGCCGAACCGTTGGTGGCTTCGCCGTGCGCCATCGCCTTCGATTCCAAGGGACGGCTGTTCGTCGCGGAAAATCGCGGTTACCCGATCGGCCCCAAGGAAGGGGAGAGGCCTGCCGGCGTCATCGCCTTGCTCGAAGATACCGACAAAGACGGCCAGATGGACAAACGTACCGTCTTTGCCGATGGGCTGACCTTCCCCAATGGCGTGCTGCCCTGGGGTGGGGGCCTGATCGTCACCTGTGCGCCCGATGTGCTTTTCCTCAAGGACAACGATGGCGACGGTGTCGCCGATGAACGTCGCGTCCTGCTGACCGGCTTCGCTACCACGGGCAGCACCCAGCTCCGCGTCAATGCTCCGACCATCGGACCGGACGGACTGATCTATCTGGCCGCCGGCCTGAGCGGTGGCACGGTCACATGCCCTGAGCATCCCGAGCGCCCGCCGCTCAAGATGACCTCCGATATCCGTTTCCATCCCAAGACCCTCGAGGTCGAGCTGGTGGACGGCAAATCGCAGTATGGGATGAGTTTCGACATCTTCGGCAACCGCTTCATCTGCATGAACCGCGTGCCGGTCCAGCACGTCGTCTTCGACTCCAAATGGCTGAAGCGGAATCCGCGGCTGGCGTTCAGCGAGACCGTGCAGGACTGCAACGAACGCAATGCCTTCAACGGCATCAACGGCGGCCACGACGGCGTGCGGCTGTTTCCGATCAGTTCGAATATCACCACCGCCGACGGGCATGCCGGTTCCTTCAGCGCGGCCTGCGGCGTGAAGGTCTGGCAGGGTAAATCGCTGCTGACTCCCGAGTGCGCGAACACCGTGCTCTCCTGCGATCCGACCGGAAACCTGATTCATGCCGATCGGCTTACCCCCAAGGGCGCGACTTTCACGGCCACGCCGGCTTTCGCCGACCGCGAACTGTTGGCGTCGCGTGACGACTGGTTCCGGCCGGTCTTCTTGGCCAAGGGGCCGGAAGGCGCCCTTTACGTCGCCGACATGTACCGCAAGGTCATCGAGCACCCTGACTACCTGCCGGAGGAAGTGCGCAAGCATACCGATTTCGAGACCGGGAAGACCATGGGACGTATCTGGAGGGTGCGGGCGGAGATACCGGCAGATCAACGGTTACCGATGGCGATGCTGATGGCGGAAACGCCCCGCGTCGGCTTCCGCAAGATCATCGAGCTGGGCGACGACCCTTCGGCGGAAGCGACGAAAGCCTTAGCGGTTGCGGGACTTAATCACTCCGAAGACAAGTGGATGCGTGCCGCCGTGCTCAGCGGCATCGGCGGCCGTGAAAGGGCTTTCCTGCAGGCATTGCTCGCGGAGTTGCCGCGTGACGCCAAGTTCGGCGGCGGGTTGGCCGAAGTCTTGGGTTATCTTGGCGGCTCTTGCTCGAAGCCGATTGATCTCGAAATCGCCAGCAGCGCCCCCGCATCCGTCCGGCTCGCGTTGCTGACGGGCTATCTGGCGGGGGCAGGGCGCAAGGCCACGGGTCTGCCGACATCTTTCCAGGAGCTCCTCGAATCCTCTCCGGCGGTCGCGACGGACACGTCTAGGAATCAAGAGGAGAGGGCGGTCGCTGTGAAACTCATGGCCCGGTTGCCGTGGGAACGTTCCGGCGAGGCCTTGCTCAGGCTCGCCTTGGACGAATCCGCACCCGAGCTCGCTGCTGCGGCGCTCAAGGCCGTGGTGGCCTATCCTAAGGAGGATGTCCCCGTCGCTCTGCTCGCTGGGTGGTCCCGTTATGCGCCGGCTCGACGTGATGCCGTCCTCGGAGCCTTGCTGGGCGTTCCGTTCCATGTGAAAGGCGTGCTCGCCGCCGTAGAGGCGAAACGCCTGCCCGCCAGCGCCTTCACGGGCGTGCGTCGCCGTCAGGTGCTCGCCTCCAAGGATCCTGCCATCAAGGCGCAGGCGGAGAAGCTGCTGACCGTCTCGGCCCGGCCGGAGGCCTTGGCCGAGGCTACCAAGGCATTGGCGTTGAAGCCCAATCCCTCGGACGGACGTGTCGTCTTCAACGCCGTCTGCGCGACCTGCCATCGCTTGGACCGGGAAGGGCATGCCGTCGGCCCCGATCTCTTCGACATCCGCCGTCAGACCAAGGAGAACATCCTGTTCCACATCGTGAATCCCGATGCCGAGGTCGCGCCTGCGTTCACCGCCTATCTTGCCGAGGCCAAGGACGGACGCGTCCTCAGCGGCATTCTTATCGGCGATACGCCGAGTTCCATCACCTTGCGTGGCCCGTTGGGCGTCGAAGCGACGCTCCTGCGTGCCGATCTCGCCAAACTCGAAGCCTTGCCGAACTCGCTGATGCCGACCGGCCTCGAAGCCGGCCTGTCCAAGCAGCAGCTCGCGGACTTGCTGGCTTATCTCAAAGGGGAGAAGTGATTGCATAGGGGGCACGTGGGCACGGTGACACGTGGGCTAGGATCGCAGGCGGTGCTGCCCTTACCTTGAACTTGCGGAGGGTCGGGGGCGGGGTAGGAATAGCCATACCCCCATGAGCCCTACTCGTCGTTCCTTCCTCGGTACCCTCGGCGGCCTGGCCGCCGGTTACGCCCTTGCTCCGGCGCTGCGTGCGGCGGAAGCCAGCGGCAAGCCGCTCGGCCTCGCCCTCTGCGGTCTGGGCAACTACTCGAACAATGAGCTTTCGCCGGCGCTGCTCGAGACGAAGAACGTCAAGCTCGTGGCCGCCATCACCGGCACCCGCGAGAAGGGTGTGAAGCTGGCGAAGCTCCACGGCTTCGACGAAGCCAATATCTATTCCTACGACCAGTGGGACAAGGTCGCCGCGAACAAGGCCATCGATATCGTCTACGTGGTCACGCCTCCCGGCATCCACGCCCAGAACGTCATTGCGGCCTTCGGCGCCGGCAAGCACGTCATCTGCGAGAAGCCGATGGCCACTTCGGCCGCCGAGTGCGACACGATGATCGCCGCCGGCAAGAAGGCCGGCAAGCGCCTCGCGATCGGCTACCGCCTCCACTTCGATCCGTACCACCAGGAACTCGTCCGTCTCGCCAAGACGCAGGAGTTCGGTCCGTTCATGAAGATCAAGACCGCCAACGGCTTCACGCTTCGCCGCAAGGCCTGGCGCATCGACAAGAAGCTCGCCGGCGGCGGCTCGCTTTTGGACATGGGTATCTACTCGATCCATGCCTGCTGCATGGCGACCGACGCCAATCCGGTCTCGGTCACGGCCAAGGAACTGCCCAAGACCCAGCCGGAGTTCTTCACCGAGGTGGAGCAGGCCATGGAGTTCCGCCTCGAATTCGCCAACGGCGCCGTCGCGGATGTCTGGACGGGCTATGACGCCAATCGCGCCGAGTTCTATGCCGAAGCCGCGAAGGGTTGGTTCAAGGGCGAACGCCCCGTCTTCAGTTATCGTAACCTCAACATCTCGACCTCCGCCAAGGGTAAACTCGATTTCGGCGTCTTCCGCCAGCAGCAGCGTCACATGGATGGCGTCGCCGCGGCCTTCCGCGACGATCAGCCCGTCACCTGCTCCGGCGAGCTTGGCCGCCGCGACATGGTCATCATCGACGGCATCTACGAGTCGATCCGGACGGGGAAGAAGGTCGAGCTGAAGTATGCATGAGGGGCGGTAGGGCCGAGCATCCTTGCTCGGCCGCGGTCAACCAAGGATGGTCGACCCTACCCGACGCGGTGAGTGTCTACCTCACCAAGCCTTCGCCAAATCGATGAGTTTGGCGGAGGCTTGGAGCATGGCGGCTTCGCGTTCCTTCTCGCCGCTGTTCACGCCTTCGGCGTGTACGAAGGTGACGTCGGTGATGCCGATGAAGCCGAGGATCTTGCGGAGGTAAGGCTCCTGGAAGTCGTAGTCCGTGCCGGCGACGAAACCGCCGCGGGAGGTGACGATGAGCGCCTTCTTGCCTCTGACGAGCGGCACGACGCCTTCCTCGGTGACCTTGAAGGTCATGTCGGTGCGCACCACCTGGTCGATCCAGGCCTTGAGCGTGGCGGGAATGGAGAAGTTATGCATCGGGGATGCGATGATCAAGGTGTCGCAGCCGATGAGTTCCGCCGTGAGGGCGTCGGAGTGATGCAGGATGCCCTTCATCGAAGGGTCGTCGTGGTCGGCCGGGGCGAAGGCCGCGCCCACCCAAGCGTCTGAGATGAATGGCGGCGGCTGGTGGCCGACGTCACGGTGCGTGACCTGCAGGCCGGGGAAACGCAGACGCAGGTTCTGGATGAAGGCCGCCGAAAGTTTCCGGGTCACCGAGCGTACCGTGCGAGGCGAAGCGTCGATGTGCAGGACTTTCATCCCCACAAGGTATCCGCTATCGGAGGGAAGTCAAAGGGTAGGGCGGCCATGGGGTAGGGCCGAGCATCCCTGCTCGGCCGCGGTCGACCAAGGATGGTCGACCCTACCTAAGGTAGCGCGCTCAGTTCGTCCCCTTGGCCAAGGTCGCCTTCAGTTCGGTCACGTAAGCGGCGTAGGCAGGGTCCTTGGCGACGTTCGTCAGTTCCTTCGGGTCCTTGTCGTGGTCGTAGAGTTCGACGCCCGTCTCGCCGCCGTTCCATTCGGTGTAGCGGAAGCGTTCGGTGCGGACGGAGCGGCCGACCTTGCGGGCGGGAGCGTTCTTCTGTTTGCCGCCGGCGAATGAGGCGTCGCGGTTCGCGGCGCCGAAGTCGACCTGCGTGTAGGCGACGTTGGTCCAGGGGCGATCCGGGGCTTCGAGCAGGGCGCGGAGGCTCTTGCCTTGGGCGCGAGGGTCGGGCTTGAGGCCGCAGAGGTCGGCCACGGTCGGATAGAGGTCGAGCAGCTCCGTCACGCGCTTCGTGGACTGGCCGGCGACCTTGTTGTCCGGATCGCGGATGATGAACGGCACGCGGGCGGAGTCTTCGTAGAGCGAGCGCTTCTGCCAGAGCCCGTGTTCGCCGAGGTTGTAGCCGTGGTCGCTGATGAAGATGACGAGGGTGTTCTTATCGAGCCCTTGCTTCTTCAGTTCCGCGAGCACCAGGCCGAACTGGGCGTCCATGAAGGTCATCGAGGCCAGGTAGGCCTGCTTGGCCGTGCGTTGCGTGTCTTCGCTCATGCCGTAGTTGGCCACGGAAGTATTGGAAAGGGCGACCTGGGGCTTCGAGGCGCGGTCGGCGGTGGGGTCGGGCACGAGCTCGACCTGATCCTTGGGGTATTTCTCAAAATACTTCTTCGGCGAGACGTACGGCGTGTGCGGACGGAAGAAGCCGACGGCCAGGAAGAAAGGCTTCTCTCGCTTTTCCTGCAGGAAGGAGATGGCTTGGGCGGCGATCTTGCCGTCGGTCTGCTCGGCGTCCGTGCCTTCCGCGGCGAGCCAGCTCAGCGTGCCGCCATAGTTGCCTGAGCCGACGAGGATCTGGCCTGTCTTGCCTTTGGCTTTGTCGGCCGCCGTGCCGGCGCCGACGCCGATGGAGAAGATCTTATCTTCGTCGTCGCAATCGCGCCCACGCGGATTCCAGACCTTCTCCCACGACTGCGGATCGTCGAGTCCGTTGGTCCCGATCTCCTTGGGGACGCCGTAATGGTAGAGTTTGCCGATGCGGGCGACCGAGTAGCCGTTGTTCTTGAACATCTGCGGCAGCGTGACCATGTCCGGGATCACCTTGCGGAATTCCTTGGCGTTGTCGTAGACGCCCGTGGTGTCGGGACGCAGGCCGGTCAGGAACGACGTGCGGCTCGGGTTGCAGAGCGCGTATTGGCAGTAGGCGCGGTCGAAGCGGATGCCTTCGCGGGCGAGGGCGTCGATGTTCGGCGTGATCGCAGGGCCTCCGTAGGTGCCCATGCGGGTGCCACAATCGTCGGAGACGAGCAGCAGGACGTTCTTACGTGGCTCGGCGGCGAAGGCAGAGAGGCACAGGAGGAGCAGGAAGGCGGTGGGGAGGCGCATGGGGTTATCTAGGGGGCAAGTGGGCATGGGGGCAAGGGGGTACCTAGGGCTAGGGCTAGGTGGATACAAGAAGGGCCGAGGCTAGTTTCCTAGCCCCGGCCCTGTCTCTAGCCCTCCGACGCTTCGCGTCGGTTACACTTCCCAGTCTTCGCCCTTGCCCTGCAGGACCTTGTCGATGGCCGAGAGGACGAGGTCGACGGCTTCTTCCTGGGAGGTCTTGTCGGTCTTGATATGGACCTCGGGGGCTTCGGGGGCCTCGTACGGGGACGAGATACCGGTGAACTCGGCGATCTCGCCACGGCGGGCCTTGGCGTAGAGTCCCTTGACGTCGCGGGATTCGCAGACGGCGAGCGGGGCGTCCACGAAGACCTCGATGAACGTGTGGTTCGCGAGGGCGGCGCGGGCCTTGGCGCGGTCGGCGGCCAGCGGGGCGATGAGGGTGACGAGGGTGATGTGGCCCGTGCCGGCGAAGAGGCCGGCGACGGCGGAGGCGCGACGCACGCTTTCGGCGCGGTCGGCGGCGGAGAAGCCCAGGTCGCGGTTGAGCGAGACGCGGAGGTCGTCGCCATCCACGCGGATGACGTTGCGACCGGCGTCGAAGAGACGGCGTTCGACGGCCTCGGCGATGGTCGACTTGCCCGAGCCGGAGAGGCCCGTGAACCAGATGACCGCCGGCGGGTGGCCCGCGCGGGCGCCTCGTTCGGAGGCGGTGACCTTGCCGGAGGGTGCTTCGGATTTCGTGACGGCGTCGAGGATGATGCCGCCGCCATGGATGCGACCGCCTTCTTCGAGGGCGAAGCGACCCGTGATCGGGCACTCGTGGTGGAGGTCGAAGGCGATGTTGCGCGTGGCGCGGACGATCACTTCGCAGATCGAGTCGCGCGGGACGCTGTCGGCTTCCTTGGATTCGAGCGTGGAGGCGTCGGTCACCTTGACGATCTTGGCGATGACCGCGTCGACGTTCTGGGTGAGCAGGCGGAGGCGATAGGTCTTCTTCGGGACGAGCGGTTCCTTGCCCAGCCAGAAGATGCGGGCGCGGAACTCGCGGCCGACGCGGGGCTGGTTGTTCGGGTGGGCCGCGACCTGGCCGCGTTCCACGAAGATCTGCTCGGAGAGCGTCACGCTGGCGGAGCCGCCCGTGCCGACGACCGTGCGGGATTCGGGCCCCGGCCAGTCTTCGAAGGTGCGGACCGTGCTGCGACGGCCGCCGGGCTGGAAGATCAGCTCGTCGCCCGGGCGGATGGCGCCGGCTTCGACGCGGCCGGCGATGATGCGGCGATGGTCGAAGCGGTAGATGTCGGAGACCGGGAGGCGCAGGGGCAGGCCGGTGAGGTCGTCCTCGTGCGCGAAGGCGTCGAGGGCTTCGGTGACCGTCGGGCCCTTCCACCAAGGCATCTTGGCGGCACGTTGGACGACGTTCTCGCCGTGCTTGGCGGCGATCGGGATGAAGTGGACGGCAGTGAGGCCGAGGGTCTTCAGGAAGGCCGAGTATTCGGCGACGATCTTCTGGTAGGTGGCCTCGGAGTGGTCGACGAGGTCCATCTTGTTCACCAGCACGACGAGCTGCTTCACGCCCAGGAGGGAGAGCAGGAACGCGTGGCGGCGGGACTGGTCCATCACGCCTTCCTTGGCGTCGATGAGCAGGAGGGCGGCGGAAGCGCTGGCGGCGCCGGTTACCATGTTCTTGAGGAACTCCTTGTGGCCGGGGGCGTCGATGATCGCGTAGGCGCGCTGCTTCGTGCGGAAGAAGATGCGCGTGGTGTCGATGGTGATGTTCTGTTCCTGCTCTTCGATCAGGGCGTCGAGGAGGAAGGCGTATTCGAACTCCATGCCTTCGAT
>RGES01000310.1 GCA_009917805.1 Verrucomicrobiota bacterium | reverse complement strand
CTCGGTCTTCATCGCCAGTTCGCCGACGGTGTTGATGTTGGCGTTGTTGAGGCAGTTGGCGGCGCGGACGGAAAGCTCGATCTCGTTGACGGACATGTTGAGCAGCTTGCGGAGACGGTTGGTCTCCTCGCTGATCTCCTTGTGGCCGGTCTCGAACTCGACGGAGTCGGCGGAGACGGTGTCGAAGACTTCGAGGTGGTGGCGCAGGATCGCGGAGGATTCCTTGAGGGCTTCGTCCGGGGTGATGCGGCCGTCGGTCGAGATCTCGAGGACGAGCTTGTCGTAGTCGGTCTTGTCGCCCGAACGGGTGGACTCGACGGAGTACTTCACGAGGGTGACCGGCGAGAAGAGGGAGTCGACGGGGATGGAACCGATGGCCTGTTCGGCCTTCTTGTTCTCCTCGGCGGAAGCCCAGCTGCGGCCGACGGTCACCTCGAGGTCGGCGTAGAAGCGACGCTTGCGGTCGAGGGTGCAGATGACCTGGTCAGGATTGACGAGGGTGACGGTGGAACCCTTGGTCTCGAACTTGATGTCCGAAGCCTTCACGGGGCCGGTCTTGTTGACGTCGATGGTGCCCTTGAAGGCTTCGCGCTTGTTGGCCTCGGTGCGGATGCGCACCTTCTTGAGGTTGAGGACGATCTCGGTGACGTCTTCGACGACGCCTTCGATCGGCTGGAACTCGTGCTGCACGCCTTCGATCGTCACGGAGGAGATCGCGGCGCCTTCGATGGAGCTCAGCAGGATGCGGCGGAGCGAGTTGCCGACGGTGTGACCGAAGCCCGTCTCGAAGGGCTCGGCGAAATACTTCGCGTAGGTGGGGGTGGCGGAAGACTCCTCCTTCTTGAGGGTCTTGGGGCGTTGGAACTGTCCGAGTCGCTTGGTCATGGCTGTGGGTCCGTTGGGTGTTGGGTCTGTGCTGGGATCAGCGGCTGTAGAATTCGACGATGATCTGGACGTTGACGTCGGAAGGCAGTTCTTCCTTGGCGGGCTCGCGGACGATCTGTCCGTTGAGCTGCTCGGGGAGGACGACGAGCCAGGCGGGGGCGGAGCGACCCTGGCCTTCTTCGACGGCGCGGGTGGCGAGCTGCTTGGAAGAGGTGCGGTCGCGGACTTCGATCTTCTCGCCGGGCGAGGTGGCGTAGCTGGCGACGTCGACCTTGCGGCCGTCGACGCGGATGTGGCCGTGGCCGACGAGCTGGCGGGCGGCGGCGCGGGAGTTGGCGAAGCCGAGGCGGAACACCACGTTGTCGAGACGGGTCTCGAGGATGCGGAGGAAATTGTCGCCGGCGACGCCGCCCATGCGCTTGGCGCGTTCGAAGGAGAGGCGGAACTGCTTCTCGGTCAGGCCGTACATCATGCGAAGCTTCTGCTTCTCGTTGAGGCCGACGCCGTACTCGGAGACCTTGCGGCGGGTCGTCTTGCCGTGGATGCCCGGAGGATACGGACGACGCTCCTCACCCTTGGAGGTGGGGAAGATGTTCTGGCCGAAGCGACGATTGAGCTTCGTGGTGGGACCGGTGTAACGAGACATGGTCACGATCACCGACGCCAACGGCAACGTGATCTCGTGGGGCAGCGCCGGCCGTCACCAGTTCCGCGGCTCCCGCAAGTCCACCGCTTACGCCGCCCAGGTCGTCTGCTCCGAAGCCGCCAAGCTCGCCATGGCCCACGGCCTCAAGGACGTCTCCGTCCGCGTCCGCGGCCCCGGCATGGGCCGCGACAGCGCCATCCGCGCGCTCTCGCTGCTCGGCCTGAACATCCTCTCCATCGTCGACACGACGCCCATCCCCCACAACGGGTGCCGTCCGCCGAAGCGCCGCCGCGTCTGAGCGCGGCCCGCTGACACCTACCGCCCGGGGATGGCAAGCCGGGCGGGTCCTTCCAACGCCAAACACCAACACGAACACCCGACGACATGTCCCGCTACACCGGACCCACCACCAAGATCAATCGCCGCTTCAACATGGCGATCCTGCCCACGTCCAAGGGCGAGGAGCGCAAGCCCTTCCCCCCCCGGCATCCACGGCCAGACCCGCGGCCGCAAGGTCTCGGAGTACGGCCAGGGCCTGGCCGAGAAGCAGAAGCTCCGCTTCATGTACG
>RGES01000309.1 GCA_009917805.1 Verrucomicrobiota bacterium | reverse complement strand
GATGACGTCGGCGTGGTGTTCGATCACGATGAGCGTGGCGCCCGCGTCGCGCAGTCGGCCGAGCAGGGCAAGCAGCTTGGCGATGTCGTCCCAGTGCAGGCCGGTGGTGGGTTCATCGAGGACGTAGAGACGGCCGGAATGGTCGCGTCGCGCGAGTTCGGAGGCGAGCTTGAGGCGCTGGGCCTCGCCACCGGAGAGCGTGTTGGCGGCCTGGCCGAGCTTGAGGTAGCCGAGGCCGACCTCCGCGAGCGTGCGGAGTTTCTCGGCGAGCTTGGGCTGCGCACGGAACACTTCGGCGGCCTCGTTGACCGACAGCCCGAGCGCGTCGGCGATGCTGAGTCCCTTGAAGCGGACCTCGAGCGTCTCGCGGTTGAAACGTCGGCCGGCGCAGCTGGGGCAGTCGACGAACGTCTCGCCGAGGAACTGCATGTCGAGCGCGACCGACCCTTCGCCGGAACACGTCTCGCAGCGGCCGCCGCGGACGTTGAAGCTGAAGCGGCCGGGGCCGTAGCCGCGGGCCTTGGCGAGCGGGAGCGCGGCCCAGAGGTCGCGCATGAGGTCCATGATGCCGGTGAAGGTGGCGGGATTCGAACGCGGCGTGCGGCCGATGGGTTCCTGGTCCACCGCGGTGAACGCGGTGATCTGCTCGAGGCCTTCGAGGCCGGCGTGGCGGCCCGGGACGACCTTGGCGCCGTTGATCTTACGTGCGGCCGCGGCGGAAAGGATGTCGATCGCGAGCGTGCTCTTGCCGGAGCCGGAGACGCCGCAGACCACGGTGAGCGCGCCGATCGGGAACGATGCGGTGACGTCCTTGAGGTTGTTCTCGGTGGCGCCTTTGACGGTGATGGCGGCCTTGCCGAGGGGCTTGCGCTTCACGATGCCTTCGAGCGTGGCGCGGCCGGAAAGGTAGGCGCCGGTGCGGGAGGTCGCGTGCGCGCCGCAGGCCTGGGGCGTGCCTTCGAAGACGATCCGTCCGCCGTCGATGCCGGCGCCCGGCCCCATCTCGATGAGGTGGTCGGCGGCGAGCATCATGTCGCGGTCATGTTCGACGACGAGGACGGTGTTGCCGAGGTCGCGCAGGCCGCGGATCGAGCCGATGAGGCGCTGGTGGTCGCTCGGGTGCAGGCCGATGCTGGGTTCGTCGAGGACGTAGGTCACGCCGACGAGCCCGAGGCCGAGCTGCGTCGCGAGGCGTACTCGCTGGGCCTCGCCGCCGGAGAGCGAACTGCACTCGCGGTCGAGGGTGAGGTAGTTGAGGCCGGCGTCGTGCAGGAAGGCGAGTCGCTGTTCCAGTCCGCGGCGGGCTTCTTCGGCTGGCATCACGCCGGGGTGGCTGGTGAGCCGCTTCGTGAACTCCAACGCGGCCGGGATGGTCATCGCCAGGAACTCGGCCATGGTCTTGCCGTTCAGGCGCAGCGAGAGGGCGGTGGGGGAGAGGCGGCGCCCTTGGCAGCCGGCGCAGACGGAGCCCGCTTGGAACTGCAGCAGGCGCTGGCGGAGCGACTCGCCGGTGGTCGTGCGGTAGGCGTGTTCGAGTTCGGTGAACATCCCGGTCCAGACGGTCTCGACGGGCTTACGGCCCTTGGGCGGAGGCAGGAGGAATTTCCGCTTCGGGTCGCCGTGCAGCAGGAGGTCGCGGACGGCCTTGGGGAGCTCGCGCCACGGCGTCTTCTGGTCGAACGGCACCTGCTCGGCGAGCGCGCGGGTGATCGCGTTGCGATGGATGAGCGTCTTGCGCGTCGCGCACTTCCAGGGCTTCACGACGCCGTCGTGGAGCGACAGGGCTTCGTCGCGGATCGACAGGCTTTCCTGGAAGCGCATCTGCCGGCCGAGGCCGCCGCAGTCCGGGCAGGCGCCCTCGGGGTGGTTATGCGAAAGCGCCTTCGGGCTGATGGGCTCGTAAGTCTCGCCGCAATGCTCGCAGGCGAGGTGGAGCGAGAGCACGTGCTCTTCCCAGCGGCCGTCCTTCTCGGCGAGCACGCTCGCGCGGTGACGGCCTTCGCGGAAGGCGAGCTCGAGCGAGTCCGCGAGGCGGCTGCGCTGATCGGGCCCGGCGACGATGCGGTCGACCACGACGTCGAGCTGCTTCGCGTCGCGGCCG
>RGES01000308.1 GCA_009917805.1 Verrucomicrobiota bacterium | reverse complement strand
GCCGGATGGGGCCGGTCAGGCCTTGGCGGCGTTGAACTTGGCCTTGATGGCCTCGACCACGGCCGGATCGGCGAGCGTCGTCACGTTGCCCAGCTCGCGGCCTTCCGAGATGTCGCGGAGGAGGCGGCGCATGATCTTGCCCGAGCGGGTCTTCGGGAGGTCGGGTACGAATACGATGCGTTCCGGGCGGGCGAACTTGCCGATCTTGGCGTCGACCATGCCGTTCAGCTTCTTGGCGAGCTCGGCTTCGTTGACCGTCTTGGCGGCGGCGGACTTCAGGATGACGAAGGCCATGAGGCCCTGGCCCTTGAGTTCGTGCTTCACGCCGATGACGGCGGACTCGGCGACCGCGGCGTCTTCGATGAAGATCGCCTCGAGTTCGGCCGTGCCGATGCGGTGGCCCGAGACGTTGACCACGTCGTCGACGCGGCCCGTGATCCAGAGGTAGCCGTCCTTGTCGCGGATGGCGCCGTCGCCGGGGAAGTAGTATTTGCCGCCCCAGCGGTTCCAATAGGTGTCCACGTAGCGCTGTTCGTCGCCGAAGATGCCCTGCGTGATGCCGGGCCAAGGCTTGCGGATGGCGAGGATGCCGTGGTCGGTCTCGTTGCCGTTCTCGTCGAGGACGGCGGCGTCGACGCCGAAGAAAGGCAGCGTGGCCGAGCCGGGCTTCGTGGGCGTGCAACCCGGCATCGGGGTGATCATGTGGCCGCCGGTCTCGGTCTGCCACCAGGTGTCGACGATCGGGCAGCGTTCGGCGCCGATGTTGCGGTGGTACCAGAGCCAGGCTTCCGGGTTGATCGGTTCGCCGACGGAGCCGAGGAGGCGCAGCGAGGAGAGGTCATGCTTCTTCACCCACTCGTCGCCCCACTTCATGAAGGCGCGGATGGCGGTCGGGGCGGTGTAGAAGACCGAGACCTTGTGGTCCTGGATGATCTTCCAGAAGCGGCCGAAGTCGGGCGCGTCGGGGGCGCCTTCGTACATCAGCACCGAGGAGCCGTTGAGGAGCGGGCCGTAGACCACGTAGGTGTGGCCCGTGACCCAGCCCACGTCGGCCGTGCACCAGAAGAGGTCGTCGCCACGGAGGTCGAAGACGTACTTGTTGGTCGCGTAGGCGTGGACCATGTAGCCGCCGACGCTGTGCATGATGCCCTTGGGCTTGCCGGTGGAGCCGGAAGTGTAGAGCAGGAAGAGCATCTCGTTGGCCTCCTGCTGGACCGCCTCGCACTGGTCGGTGACCTTGGCGGCGGCCTCGTGGTACCAGACGTCGCGGCCGGCCTGCATGACGCAGCCCGCGTCGGGCTTGCCCGGATGGCGCTGCAGCACGAGCACGTGGGCGCAGGTCGGGCAGTCCTTCACGCCTTCGTCGACCGTCTGCTTGAGCGGGAGGAATTTGCCGCGGCGGTAGCCGCCGTCCATCGTGATGACCGCCTTCGACTTCGCGTCGTTGACGCGGTCGCGGATGGATTCGGCCGAGAAGCCGCCGAAGACGACGGAGTGGACGATGCCGAGGCGGGCGCAGGCCAGGACGGCCATCGCGAGCTCGGGGACCATCGGCATGTAGATCGCGACGGTGTCGCCGCGCTTCAGGCCCATGCCCTTGAGCACGTTGGCGAAGCGGCTGACTTCGGAGAGCAGCTGGCGGTAGGTGATGCGGCGGACCTCGACGGCCTGGCCGTCGGCGGTGGGCTCGCCTTCGTAGACGATCGCGACCTTGTCGCCGAGGCCCTTGGCGACCTGCGCGTCGAGGCAGTTGTAGGCGACGTTGGTCTTGCCGTCCACGAACCAGCGGAAGAACGGCTTCTTGGATTCGTCGACGACCTTCGTCCACGGCTGGAACCAGGCGAGCTCCTTGGCTTCGTCGGCCCAGAAGCCATCCGGGTCCTGGATCGAGCGCTTGTAGAGGGCGTTGTAGCCGTCCATGCCCTTGACGCGGGCCTTGGCGACGAACGCGGCGCTGGGCGGGAAGACCTGCTCGTTGGAGCCGAAGCCTTCGGCGCTGGCCTTCTTGACGTCGTCGATCTCTTCGTTGGCGTCGGAGTTCTGGGGAGTGTTGGCCATGGCGGTTTTACGTTTGGAGCGAAGGATGAGGTAGATGGAAAAAGCGACGAGGATGGCGAGGGTCAGGACGAGC
>RGES01000307.1 GCA_009917805.1 Verrucomicrobiota bacterium | reverse complement strand
CGGTTTGACTAGGGTTCCACCGCCCAAGCCACTTATTTGACTGTATTCAATCTAATAACTGCTAACCGACGAGCGGGAGGTGCCGACGCATCTCGCAGCCCGGGTATTGGTGCAGGATCGTGCCCGCGTCAAAATGACCCTTCCAGTCGGGAAAGAAGGCGTCTGCCTTGGGCTCCATCGGCACATGGGTAAGGAGGAGCTCGCTGCACCAAGGGAGGGCTTCGGCGTAGAGGGCGGCCCCCCCGGCGAGGAAGAGGGTTTTCCCAGGTTCGACTTGGGCGGCTTCCTCCCAGCTCGCCGCCGTGATCACCCCGGGGGCGGCGAAACCGGACCGGCTCAGCACCACGGTCGTCCGGCCCGGCAAGGGGCGGCCGATCGACTCGTAGGTCTTGCGACCCATCAGCAGGATCTGCCCCATCGTGGTCGCCTTGAAGAACGCGAAGTCCTCCGGGATCCGCCAAGGGAGCTTGTTCTCCAGGCCGATGCCGCGGTTGCGCGCGACGGCCGCGATGGCGATGAGCGGACGGCCGAGGCGCACGGTCAGATGGCCACGGGGGCCTTGATCGCCGGGTGCGGGTCGTAGCCCTCGACTCCTTCACGTCGGGGTTCAGCACCAGGCGCGGCAGGGCGCGGGGCTCGCGCGACAGCTGCAATTCGACCTGCTCCACGTGGTTGGAATAGATGTGGGCGTCGCCGAACGTGTGCACGAAATGGCCGGGTTGCAGGCCCGTGACCTGCGCGATCATGTGCGTCAGCATCGCGTAGCTCGCGATGTTGAACGGCACGCCGAGGAAAAGGTCCGCGCTGCGCTGGTAGAGCTGGCAGCTCAGGCGGCCGTCGGTCGAGACGTGGAACTGGAAGAGCGTGTGGCAGGGCGGCAGGGCCACCTGGTCGGCCTCGCGCGGGTTCCAGCCGGAGACGATGAGGCGGCGGCTGGCGGGGTTGCGGCGGATCTCCTCGACGACCTTGCGGATCTGGTCGACCCCGTCGTCCGCGTACGTGCCATCGGGCTTTTTCGTCGCGCCGAAGCGGCGCCACTGGTGGCCGTAGACCGGGCCGAGGTCGCCCTCGCCGCGGCCGAACTTGGCGCACTGCTCCGCGGTGGCCCATTCGTTCCAGATGCTCACCCCGCGCTCCGTCAGCCAGGCGTTCTGCGTGCTGCCGGAGAGGAACCAGAGCAGCTCGTGCGTGATCGACTTCAGGTGGACCTTCTTCGTGGTGAGCAGGGGGAAGCCGGCCGCGAGGTCGAACCGCAGCTGGGCGCCGAAGATGCCGATCGTGCCCGTGCCGGTGCGGTCGGCCCGGATTTCTCCGTGCTGCCGGACGTGGCGGAGCAGGTCGAGGTAGGCCTTCATGGCGTTCGGTTATTCTCCGGAACGGACCGTCCGCAACACGGAAACCGCCCGGCCCGCCGAACCTTTCGCCCTTGCCTCCCGGGCGGCTCGGAGGCACCCCTCAAGGGAGCCCACATGAGCGAAAAGACCGACCTCAACGCCATCTCCCACGACCTCCACGCGGTCCGGAAGGAGAAACTCGCCCAGCTCCGCGCCGCCGGGGAGGACCCCTTCCGCGCCGAGTGGGCCCAGACCCATGTCTCCACCGAGTGCCCGGCCCTCCTGCCCGAGGGCGTGGAGGAAGGCCCCGAGGTCTCCGTGGCCGGCCGCATCGTCGCGCTCCGCGTCATGGGCAAGGCCAGCTTCGTCAAGCTGCTCGACCGCGGCGGCATCATCCAGACCTACTTCACCCGCGACGCCTTGGGCGAAGCCTACGACGCCCATTTCAAGAAGATGGTCGACTCCGGCGACTTCGTCGGCGTCCGCGGCAAGCTCTTCCGCACGAAGACCGGCGAGGTCACCGTCCGCGTCTCCGAGTACAAGCTGGTCTCGAAGTCCCTCCGCCCGCTGCCCGAGAAGTGGGCCGGCCTGACCGACGCCGAGAAGATCTATCGCCAGCGCTACCTCGACCTCGTCGTCAACGAGGAGTCCCGCCGCCGCCTCTTCATCCGCAGCCGCGTCGTCGAATCGATCCGCCGCTTCCTCTGGAGCCGCCAGTTCACCGAAGTCGAGACCCCGGCCCTGCACGCCATCGCCGGCGGCGCCGCGGCCCGTCCGTTCGAGACGCACTCCAACGC
>RGES01000306.1 GCA_009917805.1 Verrucomicrobiota bacterium | reverse complement strand
CGCTCGGCTTCCACGCCGCCGCGCAGGCCCACGTCCCGCCGGTCGATAACCAGTACCGCACGCCTTTCGAGGCGCCCGCGGTCGTCCAGCCGACGGCCAAGTACGTGATGACCGCCACCTACCTCGCGGCCACGCCCGGGAACGCGCCGCTCATCGCCCTGCCCTTCCAAGCGTTCACGAAGAACGTGAGCGTCCGCTGGGACGACACCTACCTCTACGTCGAAGCCAAGGGCCTGCCCGACCATCCGCTGATGGCCGGCATCAAGTCCTGGCAGCAGCAGGTGCCGATTCCACAGACCTATGCCGGCGCCTCCGCGTGGCGTATCCCGCTCAAGCCCGTGCCGGCCAAGGAACCGATGTCGGCCAAGACGCACTTCATGCGCGGCGCCATCGCCCTCGCGGCCAACGGCGTGCCGATCTTCAACGCGCTCAACAATCGCGGCGATGACGCCAAGGCCTTCGGCGAGCTCGATAACTTCGGCGGCCACTGCGGCAAGGCGGACGACTACCACTACCATGACGCGCCGGTCTTCCTCGAGAAGGAGCTCGGCAAGGGCAAGCCGATCGCGGTCGCGCTCGATGGCTACGCGATCTACGGCTATAACGAGCCGGACGGCGCAGCGCCGGGCAAGCTCGACGCTTTCGGCGGCCATGAGACCAAGGCGCTGGGCTATCACTACCACGCTCAGAAGAAGTATCCTTACATCAACGGCGGCTTCCACGGCGAGGTGAAGGAGGTCGACGGCCAGGTCGACCCGCAGCCCTCTGCCAGCCATGTGCGCCGCGAAGGCTCCTCCTACTCCCAAAGCCCCCTGCGGGGCGCGCTCATCAAGGACTTCACCCAGGACGGCAACAAGTACGCGCTCAACTACACCCTGAACGGCAAGGCCCTCAGCGTGAAGTATACGGCGAACGAGGATAAGACTTGGACCTTCGTCTACTCCAAGCCGGACGGCTCCACGGCCACCGAGACCTATACTCCCAGCGAACGCGGACCCGGCGGCAAAGGCAAAGCCGGCGAAAAGGGCAAGGGTGGCGAGAAAGGCAAGGGCAAGGGCGGCGAGAAGGGCAAGCGCCCGCCGCCTGAAGGCGAAGACGCCAAGCCGAAGGGCGAAGACGTCGAAGCCGCGCTCGACGAGACCGCCGGCGACCAAGCCGCCCCTCCGCCCGGCGAAGGCAAGGGCGGCGAGAAGGGCAAAGGCAAGGGCAAGGGCGGCAAGAAGGGCGACAAGCCCGGGATGGTGAAGCCCTCGATGGAAGACACCATCAAGCTCAACGTCTACGCCGACAACTGGTTCATCCTCTACATCAACGGCAAGCTCCGCGTCGTCGACCCGATCGACTACATGCCGCACAACGTGGTCTCGGTGGACATCCTCCCGGAATACCCGATGACCATCGCCATCATGGGCCGCGACAACGCCGACCCGAAGACCGGCCTGGAATACGGCGATCACATCGGCGACGCCGGCCTGATCCTGAAGTTCGCCGACGGCACCGTCACCAACGCGAAATGGAAGGCGAAGAGCTTCTCAACGCCACCGAATACACCGAGGAGCGCGTGAATCCCAAGGAGTCCTTCACCAAGGCCAAGGAAAGCTTCGCCGGAGCGAAGTTCATCTGGTCCGAAGATCTCGACCTCGACAACACCGTCATCTTCCGTACCCGCGTCGAAGCTCCGGCCGGCTACAAGCAGCGCTGGACGACCAAGTCCGAGTTCGACCTGTCGAAGCCGTTGGGACAGTAAGGAACGGACGTAAGCGGCAAGCGGTTGGCGGATAGCGGACAGGAAATGCCAACGAGCAAAGGGAGACCGGAGACCGGGAGGTTTGCTGAGGACACAAGCCCCAGCCAATCATCCGGCCTCCGATCTTCTTTGAGCTTAACGTCTTCGCTCCGGGTGGCAGGTGGCTTCCTATCCATTCAGCCCTCCATTCAGTCCTCAACGCAGCCCTCAATTCAGCCCTCCGTGGCCTCATCTGCCCTCCGTCATCTGTCATCGACTCAGCCATCCGCTTAGGTTGTGTTAAGGCCACCACCATGAAGACGTTCACGCTGCTCCTGACCCTCGCTTCGCTTTCCCTCTTCGCCGCCGATGCGCCCAAGGCGCCGGCCGAGAAAGCCCCCGCCA
>RGES01000305.1 GCA_009917805.1 Verrucomicrobiota bacterium | reverse complement strand
CCGGCGCAATGCGTGAGGCAGCCCTTCATCCACGCGAGGAGGCCGGCGGCCTCGCCCGCCAGGCCCGCGCCATGCGAGACGGTGACGTTGCGCAGGCCGCGCACGAGGTCGGCCGGCGCGTGCGCCGCGAGGTACTGGCCCAAGGCCTGGCGGACCGGCAGGCAGCGCGCGACGGCGAGGTCGCGGACGCCCTTCGGGTTGGGGAAAGGCAGCGCGAAGAAGGCATCGCCCACGAGCGAGCGGTCGGCGACGACGCGCCGGCAACGCGCGCTCCAGCCGAGCCAGGGCGCGAACTCCGCGGGGGTGACGCCATGGGCCCAGACGTTGGTCGGGAGGTCGCCTTCCAGCCAGGTGGAGACGAGGGATTCCAGTTCGGCGGTCGGGGTGCCGTGCGCGAGCATCAAGGCCTCGCAGCAGCGCTTGCCGCGGCGGGACGGGTCGATGAAGCAGAGCACGTTGACCTTCGCCTCGAGCGGGGCGACGGCTTCGGCCGCGGGGCGCGCGGCGAGCACCACGAGACGGCACGGGTAGCGCTGCGCGAAGCGGATCGCCTCGTCGAACCGCGCCTGGGCGTCGGCCGGGCTCACGCCCGCCCCGAACATCAGGACCAAGTTCATCTGCGAGGCGCGCGCGGCTTCCTCGCCCTCCTCGGCCCAGGCCTTGTCGAGCGAGGGCAGGACGGCGGCGATCTTCACCGGGTTGCCCGGGAGTGCGTCGATCAGCGGGTGGGCCATGATCAGCGGCCGGCGTTGCGCCAGGCGTGGCCGTGCGCGGCCAGGAGGGCGTCGCCGCCCGCGGGGCCCCAAGAACCGGCGGCGTAGGTCTCGACCCCGTCGCGGCCCAGCTTCTGCCAGGACTGCAGAAGCGGGGTGAAGAGACGCCAGGAGGCCTCCGTCTCGTCGCCGCGGATGAAGAGCGTGCGGTCGCCGACGATCCCGTCGAGGATCAGGCGCTCGTAGGCCTCGGGCGTATTGGACCCGTAGGTGGTGGCGTAGCGGAAACTCAGGCGGACCGGCTGGGTGCGGGGCTCGAGGCCCGGGACCTTCGAGTTGAGCACGAGCGTCGTGCCTTCGTCGGGCTGGATCTGGATGACCAGGCGGTTCGGCGCCAGGTCGTAACGGGCGTCGCCCGCGAAGAGACCGGACTCCGGCTGCTTGAACTGGATGGCGATCTCGGAGACGCGGCGCGCGAGGCGCTTGCCGGAGCGCATGTAGAAAGGCACGCCGGACCAGCGGCTGTTCTCGATGGAGAGGCGCAGGGCGCAGAACGTCTCCGTCGCGGAGGTCGCGGGGATGTCCTTCTCCGCGAGGTAGCCGGGGACCTTCTCGCCGCCGGACAGGCCTTCGGCATACTGCGCGCGCACGGCGTCGCCGTTCGCGCCTAGGCGCAGGGGCTGGATCGACTCGAGCAGCTTGACCTTCTCGTCGCGGATGTGCTCGGCGGACAGGGAGCGGGGCTGATCCATCGCGACGAGCGCGAGGAGCTGCATCGTGTGGTTCTGCAGCATGTCGCGCGTCGCGCCGCTGCCGTCGTAGTAACCGCCGCGGGTGCCGACGCCAAGCTCCTCGGCGACGGTGATCTGGACGTGGTCGACGTGGCGGCGGTTCCAGAGGGGCTCGAAGATCGGGTTGGCGAACCGGAGGACGAGGAGGTCCTGCACCGCCAACGCCGACGCGGTCCGCGCCCAGTACGACGACGGCCTCTCCGCCGGCGAGAAGGTGCCGGGTTACCTCGCCGAGAAGGACATCCCCAAGGACTCCGCGACCGAGACCTTCTGCGCGCTGCGTTTCTCGATCGAGAACAGCCGCTGGTCCGGCGTGCCGTTCTACATGCGTTCCGGCAAGCGCCTCGCCCGCCGCGTCTCCGAGATCGCCATCCAGTTCAAGCAGCCGGAGTCCGGCCTCTTCGCCGGCGACGCCCGCTACGACCTCGCCCCGAACCGCCTCGTCATCCAGATCCAGCCCGACGAAGGCACGACGCTCGTCCTCAATTCCAAGGTGCCCGGCCTCGAGCCGCGCACGCAGCCGGTCCGCCTGAGCTTCCGTTACGCCACCACCTACGGTTCCAACACGCCCGAGGCCTATGAGCGCCTGATCCTCGACGGCATCGTCGGCGACCGCACGCTCTTCATCCGCGGCGACGAGAC
>RGES01000304.1 GCA_009917805.1 Verrucomicrobiota bacterium | reverse complement strand
CGGCGGCCTGCGCGGCGGCGAGCACCGGGTAGAGCGAGTAGCTCGGGTTGAGCATCCCGATCGGACGGCCGGGTCCGGCGTAGGCGCGGATGATGAGGTTCAGGATGTCGTCCGAACCGTTGCCGGCGACGACGCGCGCGGCGTCGAAGCCGTGAAAACGGGCGGCGGCTTCGCGCAGGGGCGCGGAGTCCGGCGAGGGGTAAAGACGCAGCGCGGCGCCGTCGTTGACCAGGGCGGCGCGGATGGCTTCCAGCGAACGCAGGCTGGGCGGATACGGGTTCTCGTTGGTATTGAGCTTCACCCATCCCCCGCCCTGCGGCTGTTCGCCGGGGACGTAAGGCGACATGGCCGCGACATGCGGGTTCGCGGCGGGAATCTTGGCGGACATCAGCGTAACTTGAGTTTGGCGGAGGCGAAATCCTGGAGCAGCGCGCGGGTCTTGGCCGCGTCGGCGCTGGCGACGACCTTGGCCGCGAGCTCGCGGAGCTCGGCCGAGGCGGAATGACGGAGGACGAAGCGGACCTCGGGCAAGGCGGCGGGGCTCATGCTGAGCTCGTGCACGCCCAAGCCGATGAGCAGAGGCGCCCACAGCGGATCGCCGCCGAGCTCGCCGCAGACGGCCGCGGGGATGCCGCGCTTCTGGGCGGCGGCGAAGATGACCATGAGCGTGCGGACGACCGCCGGGTGGCACGGATCGTAAAGCGAGGCGACGCGCTGGTTGCCACGATCGACGGCCAGCAGGTATTGGACGAGGTCGTTGGTGCCGACGCTGAAGAAGTCGGCCTCGGCGGCGAGCTCGTCGGCCACCGCGGCGGCGGACGGGATCTCGATCATCGCGCCGAGCCGGATCGGAGCGGAGGGGCGCACGCCTTCGCGGGCGAGTTCGGCTTCGACGTCGCGGAAGATGTCCTTGGCCCGGCGCAGCTCCTCGACGCCGGAGATCATCGGGAACATCACCTGCACGGGGCCGTGGGTCGCGGCGCGGATGAGCGCGCGGAGCTGCGGACGGAAGACATCCGGACGCTCGAGACAGAGGCGCACCGCACGGTAGCCCATGAACGGATTGGCTTCGTCGGCAAGGTCGCCGAGACGCTTGTCGCCGCCTAGGTCGAGCGTACGGAAGGTCACTGGACGGCCCTTCGCGGCCTTCACGGCTTCGGCGTATTCCTCATACTGGACCTGCTCGTCGGGCCAGCCGTCCAGGCGGAGATAAAGGTTCTCGGTGCGGTAGAGGCCGACACCGCGGGCGCAATAGGCCAAGGCATCCTCCATCTCGGCCGGGTCGCCGATATTCGCCTGCAGGTCGAAGGCGCCGCCGTCCGTGGTGACATCCGGCAACGCGACCTCGGCCAGCACGCGATCGCGACGGGTGCGGATGGCCTGCTCTTTGTCGCGGTAGCCCTCGATGGTCTCGGCCGTCGGATTGATGATGATGAGGCCGGATTCGCCGTCGACGAGGATGACATCCCCTTCCTGCACGGCTTCCATCAGTCCCTTGACGCCGAAGCCGCTGCGCCGGACTTCCTTGCTCACGTCGTCGATCAGGGCGACATCCTCAAGGACGAGGAGGTGCGCGTCGAAGATCGAGGCTTCCGATTCGTTCAGCTTGCGGGCGACGTCATCGCGCAGCGTGGCGATCTGGACACGGGTGGCGGCCAAGGCGGCCTCCAGGCGGCGGATCTCGGCCTCCGGGTCGGCCACCTTCTCGCAGGAGACGATGGCCATGCCCCTCATGAGCGGATACGCGGGACCGCGGGCCACTCCGGGAGCGGCGGCGATGCCCTTGAGGCGCACCTCGGGCCTATGGTTTCCGGCCTTCATCCGTGCGTCAATTGACCGTCACGGAACGAAGGAAGCAAGGCAGGAGTCAGGCTCAGACCTCGACGGCCGTCGGCTCGTCGGCAGGCATGGCCATGTCCGGCATCACGAAGTTGGGCATCGTGAGGTCAGGGACTTCGACGGACTGCGAGAGATCGAAATCCTGGACCGCGTCGGTCAGCAGGCGGAGCGGCACTTCGGTGCCGCCCAAGACCTGTTCTTCGGCCGCGGGGGAGTCGACGTAGGAAAGCAGTCCGGAATATTCGGCCGGGATGGTCACCTGCAGTTCGACGAGGACCAAGGCGAGCAGGCAAAGGTGCGCGAAGGAG
>RGES01000303.1 GCA_009917805.1 Verrucomicrobiota bacterium | reverse complement strand
TACATCCCGGAGCAATACGTCCCCGGCACCGCGGCCCCGCTCCTGGTCACGCATGACGGCCCCGCTTTCGGCAAGCCCGACCAGAACATGGTGCGCATCCTCGACAACCTCATCGCCCAGAAGCGCATCCCGGCCCTCATCATGGTGCAGATCGCCAACGGCGGCGGCGACGCCCAGGGCCATGAACGCGGCAAGGAATACGATACCATGTCCGGCCTCTACGCCGAATACATCCAGCACGAGGTGCTGCCGGTCGTGGAGAAGAAGTTAGGCGTGAAGTTCACGACCGACCCCGAAGGCCGCGCCACGATGGGCACCAGCTCCGGCGGCTCCGCCGCGCTGATCATGGCCTGGTATCACCCCGAATGGTTCCGCCGCGTGCTCACCCTCTCCGGCACGTTCGTGAACCAGCAGTGGCCGTTCGATCCCAAGACCCCGGGCGGGGCCTGGGACTTCCACGAGACCCTCATCCCGCAGAGCGAGCGCAAGCCCATCCGCCTCTACATGGCCGTCGGCGACCGCGACAACTACAACCCCAACGTCATGCGTGACGGCATGCATGACTGGGTCGAGGCCAACCACCGCATGGCCAAGGTCCCCAGTACTACTTCTGCCAGGATTCCGGCCACGGCATCGGTAACGCTCGCGCCCAGCTCCTGCCCTCCGCCCTGGAATGGCTCTGGAAGGGCTACCAGGCCAAGTAAGGGTCGAAGCCATGAGAAGTTGCCTGCCCTTGCTGTTGGCCGCCCCCCTGCTGGCCCTGGAGTACGCCCACAAGCCCGCCGACCCACAGCCGACAGGCTGGCCGCTGACCGCCGAAGAGACCGCTTTCATCGCCAAGCCGGAATATGAACGTCGCCCTGGCCGCGAGATCAACCAGCACCTTCCCCACCTGTGGCCAGCCGTACCTTCCGCCGGCACCTGGGGTGGGACGAGCTGGGTCGACACCCACGCGAAGCTGGTCGACTACGTCCGGAAGAACGCCGGACCATGCGATGTGCTGCTCGTCGGCGACTCGATTACCCAGCAGTGGGGCAGTCCGCTCGACAAGGGCGTGCTCAACGCTGCCTGGATGAAGGCCTTCCCGTCCGCCAAGACGATCAATATCGGTATCGGCGGCGACAAGGCCCAGAACGTCCTCTGGCGTCTCGACCACGGCGGCGTCGACGGGCTGAAGCCACGCGCCATCGTGCTGATGATCGGCAACAACAACATGTTCTTCACGCCGGAGACCGGCGTCGCCGCGGTCGCCCAAGGCGTGAAGGCCTGCCTCGCCAACCTGCGCGAGAAATTCCCCGAGGCCGAGGTGGTCGTCGCGAAGATCCTGCCCTGCCACGCGCCGAAGGTCCGCTTCTACGAGGATATCCTGCTCACCAACGCCGAGATCGACAAACTGAAGCTGGACGCCGACCCAAAGGTCAAGGTGCTCGACCTGACCAAGGACTTCCTCAACGCGGATGGGACCATCAAGCAGCCCCTCTTCACGCCGGACAACATTCACCTCTCCTTGGCCGGCTACGAGGTCTACGCCCAGAAACTGGCCCCTCTGCTGAAGCCGGCGCTAGGACGCTGAGACTAGGAACGGGATTGCAGGGTCGGGCGGACCTGCTGACATCGGCCCATACCCCATGCGCTCCCTGCTGCTGTCCCTCCTCGGCCTCACCGCCGCCCTTCCCGCCCAGGATATCGTCATCTACGGCGGAACCTCCGGCGGCATCACCGCGGCCATCCAGGCGGCCCGCGAAGGCCGCACAGCCGTGCTCATCGAACCGACGAAGTTCCTCGGCGGCCTGACCACCGGCGGCCTCGGCGCCACCGACATCGGCAACAAGAAGGCGATCGGCGGACTGTCCCGCGAATTCTATACGGGCATCGCCAAATATTACGCTGATGATGCGAAGTGGGTCCACCAGACCCGCGAGGCCTATTTCTCCAAGCGACCCCACGGCAACGCGGCCGACGAAGGCACGATGTGGACCTTCGAACCTCATGTAGCCACCGCCGTCTACGACCAGATGCTCAAGGCCGCCGGCGACAAGGTGACGGTGGTCTTCGGCGAACGCCTCGACCTGAAGAAGGGCGTGATCAAGGACGGCACGCGCATCGTGAAGATCGTGATGGAGAGCGGCCGTGAATTCGCCGGCAAGGTCTTCATCGAT
>RGES01000302.1 GCA_009917805.1 Verrucomicrobiota bacterium | reverse complement strand
TGGTCCGGCCGACCGCCATGAGTCCGCCGTCGCGCAGGAAAAGGAGGCTGGGCTGGATCGACGCGGGACTGCCGACACCTTGCTCGACCGGGATCTTCTCCCAGGTCACGCCATTGTCACGACTCCGCTCGAAATGGAGCTGCCAAGACGGGCCGACCTTGAAGCCCTCGACGCTGCTGCCGGCCAGGATCGTGCCGTCCCTGAGTTGTACCGGCTTGTTCTTGATCGGCCCCAGGATGCCGTCAGGCAGACGCCGCGCGGGCCCCCACGTCTTGCCGTTATCGTCACTCAGACGAAGCATGCCCCACCACTCGACGGGATTCGGGCCGACCTTGTAATAGAGTTGAAGCGGTCCGTCCTTGGGCTGGAAGAGCACCGGGTTCCAACAAGGGAAACGCTTCCCGTCCGGCTGGGTGCCTTCGGCGACTTTCGCCGGGGCCGTCCATTTGCCGTCGACCTGCCGGGCCATCCAGATGGAGACATCCGGCTTGCCCTCGGCCTCGCCGGCGAACCAGGCCGCGACCAAGGCGCCGTCGCGCGCCTCGACGATCGTGGTGGCATGGCAGCTCGGCACGGGGTTCGTCTCGAAGATGAACTCGGAACGGAGCAAGCCCGGCTCGGCCGCGAAGGCGGACAAGGTCAGACAAGCAAGCAGCAGCCGGATGCGCATGGGGTTGGCTCTGGTCTGCCTGCAGACGGACGGCTTATCAACCCAACATAAGGCCGGTGGGGTGAAATGAAGGATTGGGTTCTTATAAATCTTACGTCCGCCTCAGGTTGGCCTTCTCTCCCGCCGCGGAGCTCCTAGAAACAAGCCGTGCGCCTTCCCCTTCGCATCGCCCTGCTGGCCTTGACCTGCCTGTCCGCCCTCGCGGCCGACGGCATCAAGTCCACGACGACCTACCAGAAGGCCTACGGGTCATCCAAGGGCGCGCCGACGGTCGATGCCGCGAAAGAGCTCCCCCGCTACCCCGCCGTCGAGCCGTCCGCGGCCATTTCGACCTGGAAGGTGAAGCCCGGCTTCAAGCTCCAGCTGGCCGCGCACGAACCGCAGGTCCGCGACCCGATCGCGATCTGCTTCGACGAACGCGGCCGAATGTTCGTCTGCGAGATGATCGACTACTCCGAACGCCGCGACGAGCTCCCGCACCTCGGCCGCGTGTCGGTGCTGGAAGACAAGGACGGCGACGGCTATTACGAGACGAGCCGGGTCTTCGCCGACGATCTGCCCTGGCCGACCGGACTCATCTGGGCCAACGGCGGCCTCTACGTCATCGCGACGCCTGATATCTGGCGCTTCGAAGACCGCGCAGGCCATGGCGTCGCGGATCACCGCGAGAAGGTCTTCACGGGCTTCGGCACGGGGATGAAGCTGATCAACGTCCAAGGGATGGCGAACAGCATGCAGTGGGGCCCCGACCAGCGTATCCACCTCCTCGCCGGCGGCGGCAACCGCGGCAAGGTCTCCTGCCTGCTCCGCCCCGAACTGCCCGCCCTCGAACTCGGCGGGAACGACTTCTGGTTCGACCCGCGGACGCATGCGTTCGGCCTCGAAGCCGGCGGCGCCCAATACGGGATGAGCTACGACGACTTCGGTCGTAGGTTCGGCTGCTCGAACTCCGACCATCTGCAATATTGGGTCCATGATCGCACCGGCCCCTCGCAGAATCCCTACCTGCCGCTGCCTGCCCCCCGCGCCAGCATCGCCAAGGACGGCGGAGCGGCCGAGGTCTTCCGCCTCAGCCCCGACGAGCCTTGGCGCATCATCCGCACGCGCTGGCGCATCTCCGGCGCCGTCCCCGGCGCGGTCGAAGGCGGCGGGCGCGTGAGCGGCTACTTCACGGGTGCGACTGGGACGACGATCTACCGCGGCGACGCCTACGGACCGGCCTTCAAGAACAACAGCTTCACGGGCGACGCCGGCGGCCAACTCATCCACCGAAAGGTGATCTCGCCGGCCGCCGACGGGGTGAACCTCTCCGGCGAACGCCCGGCCGACGAACGTGGCTTCGAATTCGCCGCGAGCCGCGACACCTGGGTCCGCGTCGTCAATTTTGCGAACGCCCCCGACGGTTGCCTGCATGTCTGCGACATGTACCGCGAAGTGATCGAGCACCCTTGGTCCATCCCCGACGAAATCAAGAAGCACCTCGACCTGAA
>RGES01000301.1 GCA_009917805.1 Verrucomicrobiota bacterium | reverse complement strand
CCGCCGACGAAGCCGCCTACGCCTGGCAGGTCGGCGCGAAGGAGATCATCGCGATCGAGATCGGCAACGAACCCAACCTCTACCCCAAGGGCCCGAAACGCGAAGGCATCCGCCCCAGCAGCTGGCGCTACCCGCAGTACAAGGAAGAGTTCACCGCGGTCTATGACGCCATCAAGGCCAAGGACGCCAAGATCCCGATCACCGGCCCGGCCGTCACCAAGAGCACGAACTGGATGCCGCTCTTCATGGCCGACTTCAAGGACCGCATCGCCCTCGCGACCTCGCACGTCTACCACCTCTCCGCGCCCGAGACCGACCCCAAGGCCCAGCGCTTCACGTCGGTCGAGAAGCTCCTCGGCGAGAAGTACCCGGACGACTGGATCATCAAGCTCAAGGACGCGACCTCGGTCGGCGTTCCTTACCGCATCGGCGAATGCAACACCGCTTCCGGCGGCGGCAAGCGCGGCGTCAGCAACGCCTTCGTCTCGGCGCTCTGGGCCATCGACTTCATGTTCGACGTCGCCCAAGCCGGCGGCCAGGGCGTGAACTTCCACGGCAGCTTCACGGCCAATAACTACTCGCCGATCGTCTTCGACAAGAAGTCGTCCCGCTACGTCCCGGCCCCGATGTATTACGGCATGCTCTTCTTCAGCCGCGCCGCGCAGGGCAAGCTCGTCGCCACCGAGACCAAGAGCGACGCCAAGCTCGTCGCGCACGGCGTGCTCGGCGCCGACGGCAAACTGCGCGTCACCCTCGTGAACAAGGACCTCACCCAGTCCATCGCGGCCTCCGTCGCCGGCGGCGCTAAGTTCACCAAGGGTCAGGTCCTGCGCCTCACCGCGCCGTCCGTCGACGCGACGGAAGGCGTCACCTTCGCCGGCGCGGCCGTGAACGCCGACGGCACCTGGGCGCCCAAGGCCACCGAAGCCCTCACCCTCTCCGCCGGCACCGCCTCCGTGACCCTGCCCCCCGCCTCCGCCGCCCTCCTGATCCTGGAGTGAGGGTAGGACAGCACCACGTGCTGTCCTCGTTGCCTTTTAGAATGGTGCCTTTGCTTCGCAGCAGGTCACCTGCCAGCATGCCCCCTCGAAGGCTTCGCCTTCGTAGGTAGGGCCAAGCATCCCTGCTTGGCCGCGCGGCCGACCAAGGATGGTCGGCCCTACCTTTCGGGCGCGCGGGCCGCACGCCCCTACCTGCCACCTAAGGTCATTCGGCCACTCAAGGGGAGACCGGAAACCGGGATTAATGCTTCGGTCCTATGCCCCCAGCTAACTACCCGGTCTCCCTATGCCGCCCCCTTTGATCGCTGTATCGAATCCCGCCACCCGGGGCCATGCCCATACTCAATACTCCATACTCGATACTCTCAAACGACCCCCGTGTCACCGTGCCAGCTTGTCCCCGCGCGGCCTTAAAGCCGCGCTCTTTTCCTCCGTGCCTCCGGGCCGCCCGCCCACTAATAAATCCCTACCCCTACCCCTACTCCGCCATGCCCCTCTACGGAACTGCCCTGCTCGCGGTCTGCCATCTCCTCGGCATCCTCCTCGGTGAACTCCTCGGCCGCGCCCTCGGCGTCCAGGCCAACGTCGGTGGCGTCGGCATCGCGATGCTCCTGCTGATCGCGGCGCGCTTCTACGGACACCAGCGCGGCTGGCTCGAAGCGAAGAGCGAGGAAGGCGTGAACTACTGGGCCGCGCTCTACATCCCGGTCGTCATCGCGATGGCCATGCAGCAGAACGTCCTCAAGGCGCTCAGCGGCGGCCCGATGGCCCTCGCCGCGGCGATCACCACCGTCGCCGCCTGCGCGGCCTGCGTCTCCTTCATCAACCGCCGCGAAGTCGTCGCGCCGGCCGAAACCTCCGCGAAGTAACCCGCCATGGAATCCCTGCTCCAGAAGCTGGCCGTCGACAACGGCCTCGTGCTGTCCTTCGCCGTCGTCGGCCTCGTCGTCCTGTGCTCGGGTTATCTCTCCCGCAAGCTCACCGTCGGCCGCGTCCAAGGTTCGGCCATCGCCATCCTCATCGGCCTCGCCCTCGCGTATGTCGGCGGGCGCATGACCGGCGGCAACAAAGGCCTCGCCGACGTGACCTACTTCGGCGGCCTCGCGCTGATGGGCGGCAACATGCTGCGCGACTTCGCGATCGTGGCCACGGCCTTCGAGGTCCAGCCCGCCGAAGCCAAGCGCGCCG
>RGES01000031.1 GCA_009917805.1 Verrucomicrobiota bacterium | reverse complement strand
CCGCGCAGGCTCCTAAGCTGAAACTCTCCAAGCCGGCCGGCTTCGTTCCTCCGCCTCCTCCTGCTCCGACCGCCGAAGCCGGCGCCGCGATCCCGCCGCCGCCCGCCGCCATCCCGGCGCCGACCGCCGCCGCTCCGACCGCCGCACCTCGTCCGGCCGCCGCTCCCGCGCCCGCTCGCACCGTCGGCAATGTCGCCGCCGCGTTTGACGTCCTCGCCCTTGCGGCTTCGCTGGTCGGCGCGGTGCTCCTCGCGCTCGAACTCTTCGTCAAATCCAAAGGTTAAGTCCCTTTCATGGCCTCCGATCTCATCCTCAATCTCGATAACAGCAACTTCGACGCCACCATCAAGGCGTCGGCCGTCCCCGTCCTGGTGGACTTCTGGGCCACCTGGTGTGGTCCGTGCAAGCAGATCGGCCCCGTGCTCGATCAGCTCGCGGTCGAGATGAACGGCTCCGTCCAGATCGCGAAGGTCGACGTGGACACCAATCAGGCGCTGGCCCAGCAGCTGGGCGTGAACTCCATCCCCGCCCTGTTCCTTTACAAGAACGGCGTCGTGGTGGACAAGATGGTCGGCGCCCGCCCGAAGGGCGACATCGCCGCCTTCATCAAGAAGCACTCCTAAGCCACGGGCAAAAGCCCCATAAGAAAGGCCCGGGATCGCTCCCGGGCCTTTTTGTTGCCGCCTGTTCCGAGGCCTTACTTGGCTTCGAGCGGATGCTCCTTGAGAAGGTCGGCCGGGTTGTACTGGGCACGGTTGCCGATGGCCTTGCGGACCTCGGCGACCTTGGTGTCCATGACGGGCTCGGCGGCGTTGCCCCAGGCCTGACGGACGTAGGTGGCGATGTGGGCGATCTGCGCGTCCTTGAGGCCGGCGCCGATGTTCGGCATGTTGCCGTTGTATTTCGCGCCGTTGACTTCGATCTCACCGGCAAGACCGGCGAGGATGGCCTTGATGATGCGTTCTTCCGAACCCGCGACCCAAGGAGACTTGGCAAGCGGAGGGAAGGCGCCGGGGACGCCGAGACCGGTGGCCTGGTGACAGGCGGCGCAGTTCGCGAGGAAGAGCTTCTCGCCCTTGGCGGCATCGGGCTCGAAGGCGACCGGACCGCCGGCGACGGCGGCCTTGGGGGCGTTGAGATCGAACGCGGAGGGAGAGAAGTCGCCCGAGTTGCGGGTGAGGTAGAGGCCGGCCCAGAAGCCGAATCCGCAGAACAGGAAGACGATGAAGATCGGCGTCAGGGAGAAGCCCTCGGCCGGCTCGTCCTTGTCGCGGGAGAGCTGCGAGTGAACCTCCACGAGGCGTCCGTCGGACGGGCCTTCGGAACCCGCGCCGGAGGGACCCCGGCGAGGGCGGTTGTGATCAGGATGACGGTTACGGTCGTTCATGGGTTCACTGCTTCAGTTTGGCTTCCGGCGAGGAGTAATCCTGGCGGAGGGATTGGAGGTAGGCGGCGAGGGCGATGGCGCGCTCGGAAGCGACCTGCTTCTTGTCGCCGGCGTAGAGGAATTCGAAAGCGCCCTGGTGCTTGATGGCCTCATGCACGGCGGCGAGTTCCTTGGCGCGGACGCCGTAGTTGGCGAGGTCCGGACCGAGGCGGCGGTCGCCGAGGAGGACCTGCTTCTGCTGCGAGTAGTCGCGGGCGACGGAAGGACGGACGCCATAACCGCGGGCGATGTCGCTGCCCTGCCCGGCCGGACGGACCTGCTGGGTATGGCAGCTGACGCAACCGAGGGAGACGTAGACCGCGCGGCCTTGGATGGCCAGGCCGGGCTCGCGGGACGGGAACAGCGGACCGCCCTCTTCGGCGGGCGCGCGACCGAGGGAGCCGAGCTGCACCTGGCTGCTGATGACCAGCGCACCGAAGGGCAAGGCGACGGCCAGGAAGACGCCGGCCAGGAGAGTGTTGAGATTCTTCATGGGGTGTCCGGATTAGTCGTGGCGGCCGGCGGAGGCAGGCGCGGAGGATTTGAGGATCATGCCGAAGGCGTTGAGGGCGAAGGCGACGTGGCCGACGAGCAGGAGGACCGCCGAGACGGTCAGGACCATGTTCCAGGCGGAACCGGCCTTGGCGACCTGCGCCAGGGAGACCGAGGCGTCGGCCAGCTGCTTGCCGTTTTCGTAGCCGCCGACGAGCAAGGCGACGGCCGTGGCGACGGCGCCGAGGGCGGCGGCCCAGAAGTGCACGTGCACGAGCTTGGCGGAGGGCCAGAGCGAGCCGGTGAGGCGAGGCAGCACGAAGTAGGCGGCGCCGAAGATCACCATCGTGGCGAACGCGTAGGTCAGGAGCTGCTCCTGGCCGGAGGCGAAGGAGGTGAAGCGGACCACGGCGTTATAGCCGCGGAAGCCGAAGATCGCGTTCAGGGCGCCGAACAGCGTGAAGGCGACGGCGCCGAAGCTCACGAAGCGGAGCGTGGTGTCGTTCCAGGCGCGGGACCAGCCGGACTCGGAGGAAAGCGTGCCGTGGAAGTTGATGGCGGTGACGATCACCGGGACCATCAGCATCGCGCCGGCGACGACGCCGACGGACTGCAGCCAGAGCGGCACCGGCGCGCCGATGAGGGCGGACGGGCCGGTCCAGCTCGCGAAGAGGAAGAACGTCCAGAAGCCGACCGGAGCGAGGTAGTAACCGCTGATGGTGCGACCGAGCACCTTCGGCAGGAAGTAATAGACCGCGGCGAGGGCCGAGGCGCCGAACCACAGCAGCAGCAGGTTCGAGACGAACCAGCTGTGGGCGATGGCCTGGACGACGCCCGAAGCCGGCTGCCAGAGCACGAGCAGCTGGGCCAGCAGGTAGGTCAGCGGGAAGGCGAACGAAGCGCCGACCACGAACCACTGGGAGGCGAAGGTATGACCCGTGGGGCGGCGCGCGAAGGCGACGATCGGCCAGAAGCCCGCGAGCAGGAAGGCGACGGCGAGGACCGGACCGACTTCGCGAGGGAACTCGAGGAGGCCGAAGCCGCCCTGGTTGCCGGCGAAGATCTGGATCACGCCGTACGTGAGGGCGAGGTTCCAGACCGCGCCGCCGAGCGTGGCGAGCCAGCCGTTACGGAGCTCGAAGCGACCGAGCTGCGAGAGCAGCCAGAGGTTGAGCGCGAAGAAGGCGTTGAAGCCCCAGCCGTAGACGAACAGGTTGCGCTGCGCGGCGGCCACGTGTCCGTAGGTGAGGAGTTCGCAGCCGCGGAACGGACCGGCGGCGAGCGAACCCTGCTGGAGGGCGGCGATCACGCCGAGCACGGAGGCCGCGAGCAGCCAGATCACCGCGGAGACGAAGAAGAGGAGGAACGGGCCGCGGAGCTGGGCCTCGGTCCGCGTGAGGCGGGAGTCGCCTTCGGGAGGACGGCCCTGCGGGCGGCCGGAACGATTTTCCTGGGTCATCGGTTAAAGGAAGTGTGGATTATTTGAGGCCGAGTTCGGCGGTGGTCCAAGGAGCCGTGCGACCGGCGGTGGCGGCGCGGACGGCCTTCACCTGGTCGACGGAGACCGGGTTGCCCTTGTTGCCGAAGCTCTGACGGACGTAGGTGAGGACGTCGGCGATGTCCTGGTCGTTCACGCCGGCGACCGGCGGCATCATGCTGTTGTAGGTGGTGCCACCGACGGTGATCGGCCCCATGAGGCCCTGGAGGATGAACTTGATCGGCAGCTCAGGGTTGCCGACGACGATGGGCGTCTCGGAGATCGACGGGAAGACGGGCGGAAGGCCCTTCCCCGTCGGCTGGTGGCAGGCGATGCAGGTGCGCGCGTAGACGGCGGCGCCACGCTTCATCTGCTCGTCGGAAGCCTTCACGAAGGCGCCGGCGGCGGCGGGAGCGGCGGGAGCGGCCGCAGGAGCCGGCGCGGCGGCGGCCTGGAGCTTCGCGACGACCTTGTTGTCGGCGGCGATGAGGGCGGCGGCTTCCTTGACCGGGATGCGATAGGTACCGTCGGCGTTGCGGCCGGGCTCGGTGATGAGCGCGAGACCCTTCTTGGCGTTGTCGGCGCGCAGGGCCTTCTGGGCCTGGCGGCGTTCGGCCTCGGCGTTAGGCGCCTTGCGGACCGAGAGATAGACGTAGCCCGTCACGATGAGCGCGGCGGCCGCGAAGCAGACGAGGCGCAGCCAGGAAGCGATCTGGCCCGGGAGCAGCGGACGGCCCCCGGAGGAAGGATGTTCACTCATGATAATTGATGGACTCGAGGATGCGGGGGTCGTGGACCGGGATGGTCTCCTGCTTGGCGGCGCCGCGCAGGAAGAGCGCGAAGACGATGCCGCCGAAGCCGATGATGGAGACGAGGTCGAGGAAGAGCGAAGAGGTCAGGAACGGCGTCACGACGAAGCCTTCCGGGGTCGATTTGTCGTAGACCTGGCGAGGGAGGGCGTTGAACCAGAGGTCGACGATGCCGCCGACGAGGATGATCCAGGCGACCGTCAGGAGACGGCCGGCGACGATCTTCGTGCGGTAGAACAGCAGGGTCAGGAACGGCAGCAGGAAGAAGCCGAAGATGAGGTACATCGAGACGCTCCACCACTGGCTCTTTTCGCCGGTCGCGGCGTCGATCTCGCGGATGTTATACCAGAAGGTCTCTTCCGGGATGTTGGCCGTGTAGATCAGGAAGTACTGCGAGAAGCTGATGTAGGCCCAGAAGACCGTGAAGGCCAGCATGAGGCAGCCGAGCACGTGACGGTGGGCCTGGTTGAGGAGGCCGTCGAGCCAGCCGCCGTTGGACAGCTTGTAGGTGAGGATCACCGTGACCGCGAGGGCCAGGCGGATGGAGAGCGCGAAGAACCACACGCCGTACATGGTCGAGAACCAGTGGTACGAGAGGGCCATCAGGCAGTCGAAGGCCAGCATGGTGAGCGTCACGGCCGAGAGCGGGATGCCCACGGCGGAGACGGCATGCAGGCGGTGCGTGTGGCCGGCGGTGCGGTCGGTGTCCTGGGCGAAGGACCAGCGGCGCAGCAGCGTGACGAGCACGCCGAACACCAGCACGTAGAGGCCGACGCGGATCAGGAAGAACTTCTCGTTCAGGAACCAGCTCTTGGCCTGGAGGATCGGGTCGTGGCCGACGGTGTGTCCGCCCGGGAGCACGTGGGCGGCGTCCGTCCAATCCCAGAGGGCGTGACGGAAGCCGGTGCTGAAGGCGAGGGGCACGACGCCGAGGAGGATCACGACCGGCAGCGCCACGATGAGCAGCTCCCAGTTGCGGCGGATGAGCGGCGCCCAGCCGGCGTCGAAGACGCGGGTGATCATCGTGAGCATCAGCATGCCGATCAGGACCGAGATCCAGAACAGCGAGCCGACGAGGACGGAGAGGGCCTGGCGGTTCTCGTGGTGGGCCACGCCGACGCAGGCGAAGTACCAGACGACGGCCAGGGCGACGACGCCGAGGGCCAGGAATTTCTTCCAATGGGCGGTCAGGGCGTGAGGCGAAGAGGAGCTCATGTGCGAATTACTTGATTTGGGCCTTCACGGCGGCGGGGACGAGATCGGGCGGGCAGTTCTGGGAGAGCTGCAGGGCGCGCACGTAGGCGACGACGGCCCAGCGCTCCTCGGGGGAGAGCTTGTCGCCGTAACCCATCATGGTGTTCTTGCCGTTGGTGATGACGTCGTAGATCTGGCCGTTCGGATAGGCGCGGATGACCGGGGTCTGGAGGCTGGCGATCGTCACGATGGCGGCGTCGCCTTCGATGGCGGAACGGACCTTCATGATGCCGTTGCCGTCGCCGGCCTGGCCGTGGCAGACGGCGCAGTAGATCTGGAACTTGCCGCGACCCACGTCGAGGGTGTACTGGCTGACCTTGTAGTCGTTCAGCTTGCCGTTGGTGATGCCGAGGGACTTCTCGGGGAAGCCGGCGAGGAAGGCGCCCTTGGCGTCCTTGCCGGTGACGAAGGAAGGATTCAGGGATTCGGCGCGCTTGAAGTCGGCCGAGAAGACCTTGGCAGGCTGGAGGCCGGTGCCGCGGGCGACGGTGCCGGCGACGGGCGGACGCGCGTCACGTCCGTCGGCGAAGAACGCGTTCTCCCCCTGGGCCTTGTACTTGTTCTGGTAGTCCATGTCGTCGAAGACATAGACGGGCGTGTCCTTGGACTTCTTGCCCTGGAAGCCGAGGAAGCTGATCGTGGCGACGACAGCGACGGCGAGGAATGCGAGATAGCGGCTCATGGGTGCGGATTAGTCGCGGATGACGGTGATCTCCTGGCCGCCGAGCGACTGGAGGAAGTTGCGCGACTCATCGAGGTGGAACCGCGGGTCGCGGGCCTCGAGGACGATCATGAACGTGTCGTCCGAGACGCGGGCGAAGTTCGGGAGGTCGAACAGAGGATGGTTGTGACGCGGCAGGCGGTTGAAGATGAACTGGCCGAAGAAGGTGCCGAAGGCGGCGAACAGGATCGTGCACTCGTAGAGCACCGGGAACGGGAAGATCACGCTCCAGTAGGGCTTGCCGCCGACGATCAGCGGGTAGTCGTACGAGTTGGTGTACCAGGTGAGCAGGCAGCCGGTGATGAAGCCGGTGACGCCGCCCAGCAGGGTCAGGCGCGGGACGGGCGAGCGAGGCAGGCCCATGGCCTGGTCCATGCCGTGGATCGGGAAAGGCGTGTGCACGTCCCAGTTCTTCCAGCCGGCATCGCGCACCTTCTCGGCGGCGTGAAACACGTCGGAGACCTTGCGGAAGGTGCAGGCCACGCCGTGGATGCGTTCGTTGCGTTCGTTCATGGTCGGATGGCGGCGAGGATCAGTGGGCGTGGGGGTCGGCCTGCGGCGCGACCATCTTCACCTCGGCCATGGGGAGCAGAGGCAGGAAGCGCACGAACAGGAGGAAGAGGACGGAGAAGAAGCCGAAGGTGCCGAAGAAGGTGAAGATATCCACGATCGTCGGGGAGTAGTAACCCCAGCTGGACGGCAGGTAGTCGTTGGCGAGCGAGGTGATGGTGATCACGAAGCGCTCGAACCACATGCCGACGTTGACGAAGAGGCAGATGATCCAGACCCAGGAGTGGTTCTCGCGGACCTTCTTGAACCAGAAGAGCTGCGGGGTGATCACGTTGCAGGACACCATGATCCAGTAGGCCCAGGCGTACTGGCCGAAGGCGCGGTTCACGAAGGCGAACTTCTCGAAGGAGTTGCCGGAGTAGGCCGCGATGAAGAACTCGGTGGCGTACGCGTAGCCGACCATCGTGCCGGTGGCCAAGATGATCTTGCACATGTTGTCGATGTGGTACTGGTTGATGACGTCGTGCAGGCGATAGATCGCGCGCAGCGGCAGCATCAGGGTGAGCACCATCGCGAAGCCGGAGAAGATGGCGCCGGCGACGAAGTACGGGGGGAAGATGGTCGTGTGCCAGCCGGGGACGTTCGAGACGGCGAAGTCGAACGAGACGATGGTGTGCACGGAAAGCACGAGGGGCGTCGAGAGGCCCGCGAGCAGCAGGTACGCCATCTCGAAGTTGGACCACTGGCGGTTGCCGCCGCGCCAGCCCATGGCCAGCAGGCTGTAGAAGGCCTTGCGCCACCAGGTCGTCGCGCGGTCGCGGATCGCGCCGAGGTCGGGGATCATGCCCATGTACCAGAAGAGCGTGGAGACGGTGAAGTAGGTCGAGACCGCGAAGACGTCCCACTCGAGCGGCGAGCGGAACTGCGGCCAGATGCCGTTCTGGTTGGGCAGCGGGAAGAGCCACCAGCCGAACCACACGCGGCCGACGTGGAAGAGCGGGAAGAGGCCGGCGCAGCAGACCGCGAAGATGGTCATGGCCTCGGCGGCGCGGTTGATGGACGTGCGCCACTTCTGACGCAGGAGGCAGAGGATCGCCGAGATCAGCGTGCCGGCGTGGCCGATGCCGACCCAGAACACGAAGTTGACGATGGCCCAGCCCCAGCCCACGGGCGAGCGGAGGCCCCAGGTGCCGGTGCCGGTCGAGACGAGGTAGCCGAGGCCGATGAACGTGAACGACGCGACGAAGAGCGCGACGCCGAACATGACCTTCCACCAGAGCGGGGTCTCTTCTTCGACGATGCCGCAGACCTTGTCGGTGATCCAGTGGAAGCCGCGGTTGTTGAGGATCAGCGGGGAGCGCGGGAGCTCGGCTGGGCGAACCTTGTCGAGGATCGCGGGGCGCTCGGAAGAGCTGTCGTGGGCGTGAGCCATGGGACGGGTGGTCGTTTAAGGATTATTTGGCGTGGTGCTCGGCGCCGTGGGCGGGCTGAGCGTGGGCTTCGCCATGCGGCGCGGCGCCGTGCGCCGCGGCGCCGTGCGATTCGCGGCCGGCCATCTCGACGCGGGAAAGCGGGACGAGGTTGGCGCCGGGCATGCGGAGGTTGAGGTTGCGCAGCTTGGCCTGGTAGGTCGTGCGCGGACGGGTGTTGAGGTAGGTCAGCGCGCCGTAGGAACGGGTCGAGGCCTTGGCCTTCGCGACGCGGGACTTCGGGTCGGTGATGTCGCCGAACTCGATCGCGCCGGCCGGGCAGGCCTGCTGGCAGGCGACCTGGATGACGCCGTCGCGGACGTTGATGTCGGCCGAGTTGCGGGCGCGGACCTTGGCCTGGATCTTGGCTTCCTGGATACGCTGGACGCAGTAGGTGCACTTTTCCATGACGCCGCGCATGCGCACGGAGACGTCGGGGTTCTTCTGCATCTGCGGCAGGTCGGCCGGATCCTTGACGGTCTTCTCGGGGCCGAGGGGGCCTTCGTAGTAGTGGCCGTCGACGCGCTTGTTGAAGTCGAGGAAGTTGAAGCGACGGACCTTGTAAGGGCAGTTGTTCGCGCAGTAGCGGGTGCCGATGCAACGGTTGTACGCCATGGTGTTGAGACCCTGGTCGTCGTGGACGGTGGCGTTGGCGGGGCAGACGGTCTCGCACGGGGCGGTCTCGCAATGCTGGCAGGCGACGCCCATGAAGGTGACCTGCGGGTCTTCGGGGATCGCGTTGCCGGCGGAAGCGCGGCCGTCGAAGAAGTAGCGGTCCAGGCGGATCCAGTGCATGTTGCGGCCCTTGAGCACCTGCTCGCGGCCGACGACCGGGATGTTGTTCTCGGACTGGCAGGCGGTCACGCAGGCGTTGCAACCCGTGCAGGTGTTGAGGTCGATCGACATGCCCCACTGCTGGAGCGCGGGGAATTCGGCTTCATGGCCCTTCCAGACGGCGACGTTCGGGGCGACGGAGTGGGCCGGGTGCTCGTAGGCGGAATTGCCGCGCGGGGTCGTGATGGCCTTCTGGGCCGGCGACATGGCGCCGTCCTTGCCGTAGACGGCGGGCGCGTGGCCATCGATGCCGAGCTTGGCGAAGTTCTCGTTCTTCTTGAGGTCCTCGACGTTGCCTTCGCGGACGATGTCGCGGCCTTCCATGGACCAGTGGTCCTGCATGTTGCCGACGGCGACGGTGGCGCCGGTGAGCGTGAGCTTCACGCCGGTGCGGACGGCGGGCTCGGAAGCGGAGAGGAACGGGTAGACGTCGAAGCCGTTGCCGACGACGCGGCCGGCGAGGCGCTCGGGGACGCGGGTGGCGACGCGGCCGCCGACGCGGCGACCGAAGCCCAGCTGCAGGCCGATCGTGTGATCCGCCATGCCCGGCATGATGAAGAGCGGACCCGTGACGGACTTGTCGCCGAGGGTCAGCGTGGCGATGCGGCAGATGAGGCGGCCGTCGACGAGCTGGTTGATGTTACGGTTGAGCGCTCCGATCTTGTTGATGAACATCTCGGACGGCTCGATGGCGAGCTTCGCGGCGAGCTTGGGGCTGACGAGGATGACGTTTTCCCAGACCGTCTTGGACATGGGATCCGGAGCCTCGGCGAGCCAGCCGTTGTTCGCGTACTGGCCGTCGCCGGCGTGCACGCTCGGAAGGAGGCGGACTTCGAGGGAATCGGCCGAAAGGGCCGGCGCAGCGAAGGCCTTGATCTGCTCGGCGCCGACGGCGGGCTTGGCGACGGCGAAGGCGGAACCGGGGAGCACGCCTTCGGCGAGCCAGGCGGCGAAGGCTTCGTCGGAAGCTTTCTTCGAGAGCGAGTCGAAGGTCTCGCGGACGAGCGCGTGCGGCTCCTTGTCGGAACCGGCGAACGGAGCGAGGACGTCGAGTTCGGTGACCGTCGCGAAGAGCGGGTCGATCATCGGCTGAACCGGGACGTAGACGCCGTTGAGCGTACGACCGTCGGACCAGCTCTCGAGGTAATGCGAAGCGGCGAGGAACGTGCCCCCCGCGGCCTTCACGGCGGCGGAGGTCTCGTCGAAGGAAGCGCCATGGTAACCGAGGCGCACGACGGTCTTGGCCTTGCTGATCGCGGCGGCGAAGTCGACGTCGGCCGGGGCGTCGTAGGACGGGTTGCCACCGAGGATGACGAGCGTGTCGGCCGGCTTGGCGGCGAGGGCGGCGATCGTCAGCGCGGCCGGAGCCGGGGCGGCGACATACTTGACGGCGGCGCCGAGGGCCTGGTTGGCGAGGAAGACGGCGCGGTGCGCGTCGGCGGAGAGATGATCGCCGGCGACGATGAGGGCTTCGCCCTTGGCGTGGACGAGGTCGGCGACGCATTCGGTCACCCACTTGGCGTCGACGTTGATGCCGGAGACCTTGCCCTTGAGGGACGAGGCGGCGGCGGAGCCGGTCTGCGCGAGGACTTCGGCGGCGAACAGGATCGCGAGGCCGGAGATGTGCGAGGACGAGGCGCGGAGGCGGTGGTCGGCGGCGGCGCCGGTCAGCGAGAAGGTGGATTCGACGACGTAGAGGCGCGTCATCTTCTCGGCCTGCTCGGCCGTGTCGGCGCGACGGGCGGAGGAATAGGCGCGGGTGTCTTCGACGGTGGCGTCATGCGCGCCGAGGAAGTCGCGGTCGAGGCTGAGCACGCGACGGGCCTTGGCGTAATCAGGCAGCGCGCGGGCGCCGAGGACGGCGTCGGCGCGGTTCTGGGCGACCGGCGTGTATTCGACCCAGCGGGCCTTCGGGTAGGCAGCCTTGAGGCCGGCGACGAGGCGGGCGCGCGTGGGCGAAGTGGACGGACGGGCGAGGAAGGCGAGACCGGCGCCGGCGTCGGCCTTGGCGGCGGCGGCGAGGCCGCGCACGAACGCGCGGGCGGCGGCGACGGAGAGCACGGAGCCGTCGGCGGCGACGGAAGCCTGCGCGCGGTCCGGATCGTACATGTCGAGGACGCTGGCCTGGGCGAACTTCGAGGAAGCGCCGCCGTTGGCGCGGTGGCTCGGGTTGCCTTCGATCTTCGTCGGGCGATGCTGATGCGTCTCGACGAGGATCGGCTGGTTGGCGAACTCGCCGGGGAAGGAGGAAGCGTAGTAAGTGGCGACGCCGGGGATCGTGTTCTCG
>RGES01000004.1 GCA_009917805.1 Verrucomicrobiota bacterium | reverse complement strand
TTCTGTCATCGATTCAGCCATCTATCCTGTCCTCCATTCAGCCCTCCACTCAGCCCTCAACGCAGTCCTCCATTCAACCCTCCGTTATTACTGCCCCTACCCCGTCATTTCGGTTCTTTCCATCCGCCAACCGCCGACCGCCAACCGCTGTTACCTGTTACTTTTCCTTTACCCTCCCTCCCCCTCCCCTTACCAAATCCGTCCCATGGAATTCAAGAACGTCACCGCCGTCGCCAAAGCCAACGTCTACTTCGATGGCAAGGTCGTCTCCCACACGATCCTCACCGCCGACGGCGCCAAGAAGACCGTCGGCCTGATCTACGCCGGCACGTACCACTTCGGCACCGACAAGGCCGAGATCATGGAGATCACCGACGGCTCGTGCGTCGTGGTCCAGGACGGTTCCAAGGAAGAGAAGACCTACGGCGCGGGCACCCACTTCTACGTGGCCCCGAAGTCCGGCTTCACGATCACCGTGAGCTCGGGCATCTGCCAGTATATCTGCAGCTTCATCGGTTGACGCTTCGCGGGCCTTGGGACCTCGAGGCCCCGACCGTGAGCTAGGCAAGCCAGAGCCGGCAAGCAGGGCAAGGTCACTTGCCCTGCTTGTCTCTCAGTGTCACGACGCGCGATGTGTCGATCCCTCCGTTGGCCTTGAGATTGAGGCGCACCTTGATCTCTTCCGGGCGTTCGGGCTTGAGGAACTTGAAGCGGATGCTGCGCAGGGCCTTTTCCACCGCTTCGGCGGTGGAGGTTCCCTTGAGCGTAAGCCGTCCGTTGGCCGGATCGAACGAGAAGACCAAGCCTGCGACCTCGCCATGCTCGAGGCTGACGACGGAGAAATCCATCTGGGTGAGGATATCGAAGGAGATGTCGAACTCCTTGGCCAGGGAGAGGGCTGATTTGTTCAAGGCGAACGTATCGCCGGCGGGCAGGATGTCCGGACTTGCCGGAACGATCGGACGGACGGAAACCAGGAGAATCTGGTCATCGCCCGCAGCGACGAGGTCCGTTGAGGGATTCCAGATCCGGAGCCCCTTTTCGATCGCTTCGCTCAGGATCGTTCCGTTCTGCGCCATCTGGCTCGACGCTTCCGCAAGCATATCGACGCTGGGCACCGTCACGACACCGGCTGACCGGGTGATGACATCGCCGATGGACGTGCCGGTGTCGGGGTAATTGAAGGTAAGACCGGGATTATTGATGCCGTCGCCGTTACCCAGCTGGACCGGACCGGTGACGGTGAAGGCCGCTCCAGGAGTCTTCTTGATCGGGTAGTTGGATTTGAACTTAAGGCCACCGGTCGCCGTGACATCTCCCAAGGTAACCTCGGCCGAAGTCGCGATAATGACGTCGCCGCCCGTCAGGGTCACCGCGCCGCCGAAGAGGTTGCCGGGGTTCGACAGCGTGATGTCGCCGCCGCCCGCGTTCAGGCCCGTCGTGCCCGTCACGTCCAGCGGACCCGTCTGCGTGATCGCCCCGCCGTTCGTCGTCACGCCGAGGTCGCCGCCCACGGTGACAGAGCCGAGGCTGAGCGGACCGTTGGAGCTGATCAGGTCAAGATTACCTTGGACGAAGATCAATCCATCGAGGGTCGCGCCAGGAGAAGAGACGATGGAAAGGTCTCCGAATACGTTCAGCTGGCCGCCGGTCTTGTTGAAACTGGCGGTCACGGTGAGATCGGTCATCATGTTGACGATGCCTCCGCTCTGCAGGTAACTGCCGATCGTCGCCGGACCTTGGCTGACAAGATCGCCTCCGGTGACGTCGAGCCCTCCGAGGGCAAGACCGCCCGAACCGATCGAAAGAGCGCCGTCGTCGAGGATCAAGGAACCGGCTCCGGACAAGGACGCCAGGGACACGGGCCCGAATTGGGCAGGAGCTACGGCCGGGGCGCCGAAACTGACGGAGGATCCCGCAGGGATGATCACATCACGGACGTTGGCGAGGTCGGGGACCGCACCGCCGGCCCAGTTCGCAGGATCGAACCAATTTCCGGTCGCGCCGCCGACCCACTGTACGGAAGCCAGCTGGGTGATGTCGGCCGTCGAGGCCTGGCTGCCGGGGGCGAAGGTGTAATTGCCGGCGTCCGCTCCCGCCAGGCTGAGGCTGCTGATGGCCACGCCCTTCCCGCTGCCGACGTTCTTGTCGGCGAACATCCCGGTGGCGCCGGTCACGCTCAGCGTGTCGCCGAAGACCTGTCCGGAAAACACGACGTTCGTCAGATCGAGCGTCGCGGACGTATTGCCATCGTAGGCTTTGCTGACCGCCTGGATACCGCTCAGGGAGAGCGGACGCGGCGCGATGACGCCGTCATGGGCGATCAAGGAAGAGGACGTGAGAAGGTAACAGCCGGCGTCGGATCCGGACAACGCCAGGTTGGTCAGCGAATACGCCACGCCGGTGCCGGCGGAACGCGAGACGTAGGCGGCGTTGCCGCCGAGGACGAGGGAATCCCCGGACAGGCCTCGGTCGAGCTTGAGCACGGCCGACGGCATCGCCGTCAGGCCATCGTAGACCTTGGCGACGCCTTCGGCGTAAGCGGAGAGGACCCGCGGAGTGACCGTCAGCTTGCCGATGAAGATGACCGGTTCGTCGGGAGAATCGGCGAGGTTTCGTCCTACCTGAGCGAAGCTGGTGGCCGTGATGTCGTAATTGCCCGGGACCAGGTTACCGGTGGAACTGACGGGGCCGCTCGCGCCGATACGGAAAGTGAACTGCCCGCCTAGTCCGTCGGTGTAAGTGTAGGAATACTGTCCCGAGTTGTAGGAGGTCCGGCTCAGGTCGTAGATCGTGCCCGAAGGGGACATGTACTGCACCGCCGTCGGATTGAGGGAGATGACGGAACCATACTCGACCACCTCGTTGCTCGTCTTCACCAGCAGGCGGTTCGCCGGCAGGATCGTGAGACCGCCAGGGACGTAGGTGAAATCGTAGTTGTTCGAGACAAGCCCCCCCGGCGTCAGCTGGTAGCTGCCGGGCAGATTAGATCCCGGAGAGGACTTGGTCACGGTCAAGCTGCCACCGAGCGAAGCGGCGGACTCGCCGGGAATGAAACCGGCATAGCTGACGCCGTTGAAGTTCGACGCGAACGTCTGCGTCACGAAATAGGCGTCGTCATTGGCCGTGACGGTCAAGGCGCGCTTGGTGATGACGCCGGCGCCATCTTGCCAGACCATGCGGTAATTGGCGGCATCGGCTCCGCTGATGGCGACGCTGCCACGGACGACGCCCACGGAACCCGCGTCGGGCGAGGCGAAAGCGGCCGTGCCGACGACGTTGACCGAATCACCGGACACCAGCCCCTGGACGGAGCCGTAGGAGGAGGAACCGGGCAGCGAGGTGGTGCCGTCGTAAGGTCGGGTCACGCCGGTGACGCCACGGACGACAAGCGATGCCTGGCTGATCGTCGCCGAGGCGCTCGCGACGGAGGTGCCTAACACGTAGTTGGAGGCATCAGCACCGCCGAGCACGATGCCGCTGATGGTGACAGCTTTTGCGACGCCGACGTTCTTGTCGGCGAAGGCACCGACGGCGGACAGCACCGAGACGTCGTCGGAGCCGAAGCGTCCGGGGAGGACGGCTGCGGAGGCATCGATGGCGGCGGTCGTGTTGCCGTCATAAGACTTGTCGGCAGCCACAAGGCCTCCGACGGCGGCGATGGTCGCCGGCGAGATCACGGCGGTCGCGGTAGGCTGCAACGTGAAGCTGTAGTTGGCGGCGTCCTGGCCGATGACCGAGATGGCCAACGTGACGGGCTTGGCGACGGGATTGCCCACGATGTCCAGCTGGACGTTCTTGTCGGCGAAGGCTCCCGAGGCGGTCAGACCGAGGTCGTCACCGGCCACGGCCCCCAGCCGGACGAAGTCCACGCCGAGGGTCGAGACCGCGACGGCGGCGGTTCCATCATAGGTCTTGGAGGCGGCGGTGACGCCGGACACGACGAGCGAACGAGGCGTGATGGAGGCCGTGGCGGTGACGGTGAGTCCGGGCTGGAGGACGTAATCGGCGGCGTCAGCGCCGACCAAGGCGACGTTGCCGATGACCACGTTCTTCGCGGTGCCGACGTTCTTGTCGGCGAAGGCGGCCGTGAGGCCGGAAGCCAAGGAGACCTGATCCGCGCCGAACCTGCCGACGAGGGACGCGAAGGAAGCGCTGACATCAGCCTGGGTGCCGCCGTCGTAGACCTTGTCGGAGACCGCCAGACCGGAGACGCCGGTAATCGTGGCCGGAGTGATGTTCGCCGAAAGCGACCCGTATGTCGCTCCCTGAGTCAGCTCGTAGTTCGCGGCCGAAGCGCCGCCCAAGGTCATGCCGCCGACCGTGACGGCGCGCAGACCGACATGCCTCGAGTCGAAATCGGCCTGGTAGGCGGCGATCGAAAGATCGTCCCCGGGCAGCAATCCGGCGAAGGCCGGAGCGCTGGTGACGAGCGAGGCGGCCGTCGTTCCGTCATAGGTACGGTCCTGGGCCGAAAGGCCGGCGACGGACGTGATGGCTCGACGGGTGATGTTCCCGAGCAATGACGTGGTGGTGCTGGCAAGCTGGTAGTTGCCAGCATCGGCTCCGCCAAGGGAGAGATTGGAGACGGCGACGGGCTTGCCTATGCTGGCGTTAGCGTCCGCGTAGGACGCACTCCAGGTCGTCAACGTCAGCACGTCCCCGCCGACCTTGCCAGCGAAGCTCGCACCCGAGGCGTCGAGCGTGGCGGCGACGCTGCCGTCGTAGGCGCGGGAGACGACGGTCAAGCCTTCGACCGCGGAGACAACGCGGGGCGTGATCGTGGCGGTGGCGGCCGAGCTGGCCGTCGTCAGGTCGTAATTGACGGCGTCCGCGCCACCGAGGACGAGGGAGCCGATCTGGACGGTCTTGGCGACGCCGACGTTCTTGTCGATGAAGCTGCCTTGGGCGTTGGACACGCCCAGATCGTCGCCAGGGAGCATGCCGGCGAGAATCGCGCCCGTGAGCGTGAGCTGGGCGGAGAGGCCCCCGTCATAGACCTTGTCCGCAGCGGCGATTCCGGTGACGGAGGCGATGGCGAGAGGCGTTATCTTGGCGGAAGCGAGCGCCTGCGGGGTGACGGCATAGTTGCCGACATCCGCACCGCCGAAGGCGTAGCTGATCACGACCGGCTGCGCCAGGACGACGCCGCTGCCGTCGCGCACGACATTCTTGCCGCGGAAGATCGCGGCGGGCGTGACGGTCAGGTCGTCGCCGGAGACGAGCCCGAGAGCGGCCCAGTCGACATTCGCGAGGGTGACCACGGCGGCGGTCTGGCCGTCATAGGCCTTGTCGAGCGCCTGGACGCCGGCCATGACCAGTGACCGCGGAGAGATGGAAGCGCGGGCCGAGCCGCCGCTGGCGGCGGCGTCGAGGACATAGTTGGCGGCATCCGCGCCGGTGATGGCCAGTCCGCTGATGGAGACGTCGTGGGTTCCGACGTTGCGACTGGCGAAGGCGGCGACGTAGCCGGTCGGGACGATGGCGAGCGCGTCGCCCGGGACGAGTCCCACGAAGCCGACTTCGGAGAAATCAAGCCCGGCGGCGGTCTGGCCGTCATAGACCTTGTCCAAGGCCTTCACTCCGGTGACGGAACTGATGGTCCGCGCGCTGATGTCGGCCTGGATCTGGCCGACCACGGTGGCGCCGGCGACGAACTGGTAGTTGCCGGAAGCCGGACCGACCAAGGAGAGCGAGTCGATCGAGACGGTCTTGCCGGTCCCGACGAACTTGTTCGCGAACGAACCGGTCGCCTCGGCTGCCGCGACGGAGTCGCCGGCCAGGATTCCTCCCAGCGTGATGCCGGTGACGCTGATCGAGGCGTTCGCGGTGCCGTCATAGGTCTTGTTGGCGGAAACGGCCCCGTCGACGGTGGTGAGCGTGCGGCGGGCGATCGTCGCCGGGGTGACGGCGAAGGTCGCCGCAGGTGCAAGCACGTAGTTCGCGGCGGAAGCGCCGCCGAGGGTCGCGCTGCCCACGGCCACTTCCCGGAGGCCGGCGGAAGCGGAAGCGAATTCGGCCGAGTAGGCCGAGAGCGTCAGGGAATCTCCGGCCAGCAGGCCGGCATACTGCCCGGCGCCGAGGTTCAGGCCGGCGGCCGTCGTGCCGTCGTAGACGCGATCGACTCCAGCGAGTCCGCTGACGGCCGTGATGGTGGCGGGCAGGATCGTGGCGGTGATGGGCGCGACCACGACGTTGCCGGCCAGGACATAATTACCTTGGTTGATGACCAGCGAGCCGAGGGTGACGGCTTTGCCGACGCCGGCGTTGGCATCCGCGAAGACGGCCTGCGAACCCGAGAGGTTGATGGCCTCGCCTGCCAGCAACCCGTCGAAGGTCGCGGCGGTGGCGTCCAGCTGGGCGGCGACGGTGCGATCGTAGACCTTGTCAAGGGCGCGCAATCCGGAGACGGAAGTGACCTGTCGCGGCGTGATAAGACCGGTCGCAACGGACGAGACGGCGCCCGAGCCGAGCACGTAGTTCGACGCGAGACCCGTGGCGCCATCCTGCAGGGAATAGCCCGAGGCCGAACCGGATTTCGCGGACACGACTCCGGCGGCATAGGCGACATTGGCATCCGCGTAGGCACCGGAGCCGCCCGTGAGGCGCAGGGACTCCCCGTTGACGAGGCCGACGAACGAGATGGCGGAATAATCCGGCGTACCGGCCGTCGTGCCGTCATAGGACCTGGCTCCGAGGGTGATGCCGGAGACGGAGGTGATCTCGCGAGGCGAGATGTTCGCCGTGGACTGGGCGACGGTCGAACCGCTGAGTCGATAATTGCCCGCATCCGGACCGCCGAGCGCGAGCCCGGAAAAACGGACGATACGGTTATTGCCGGCGTTGGCCGTCTCGAAGGCGCCGACATAACCGGGGGCGATGTCCAATTGATCCCCGGCGAAGACGCCCTGGAAGGTGACCGAACTCGGTGACACCTGGGCGTTGGTGGTACCGTCGTAAGTCTTGTTCGCGGCGGCCAGGCCGACGATCTGGGTGATCGTCGCGGGCGTGATCTCGGCCGTCAGGGCCGGGATCGTCGGCGAGGCGACGACGTAGTAATTGGCGGCGGAGGCGCCCGCGAGCGTCACGCCGGTCACGGTCAGAGCGCGGATGCCGACATCCTTCTGGCTGAAGGCCATCGACAAGGAGCCGATTTCGACGGAATCGACAGGCAGGACGCCGGTCAAGGAAGCCGCGCTCCAATCGGCGGTGGCCGCCGTGGTCCCGTCATAGACCTTGTTGGAAGCGGCCAGTCCGACGATGCCGGTCAGTCCGCGCTTGGCGACGTCGGCCGTGCCATTGAAGGAGGAATTGGCCAGGACATAATTCGAGGCTTTGCCGGTCGCGTCGGCCAGGACATAGCCGCCCACGGTGAACGCCCGTCCGGCGCCGGCATCGGCGACGGCGAAGGCCGCCGAGGCGCCGCGCACGTCCAGCGTCTCGGAACCGACGAGGCCGCTCAGCTGGCTGGAGGCGACGACGGCCTGAGTGGTGCCGTCATAAGTCTTGGCGCCCAGGGAGAAAGAAGCCGAGATCTGCTTGGGCGTGATGGCGGCCCGAGCGGTCGGGTTGACGAACTGGTAATCCGACGCGAAGAACCGGAGGACGATGTCGTCGGCGGTGCCAGGCAGAAGGTCGGGGCCGTTCAGGGTGCGGCTGCCGTCGCCGAGCAGGCCCGAACCGGTGACGAGCTTGCCCAACGCGGCGTCGGCGTCCGCAAAGGTAGCGATACCTGGGACGAAAGCGATGCTTTCGCCGGCCACGAGACCGGAGTCGGCCACGCCCGAGACGGCGACCAGGCTGGTCCCATAGTTCGTCGTGCCCGCAGTGACGCCACCGTCATAGGTCTTGTCCGCCGAGGAGAAGCTGTTGATGGCGACCTGACGACGGGCGATGGTGGCGGCGATGGTCTGGGTCGGCGACACCGTGTAATTGCCAGCGTCGGTCCCGCCGAGGGCGATGCCGGAGATCGCGACCTGGGTCGCGCCGGCAGCGAGCACCGCGCCTTGGCCGTCGAGCTGAGTGGACACGTGGCTCGAATCGAACAGCGCGGAAACGTTGGACACCGTGAGGACGTCGCCGGCGACCTGGCCGGCGGCGACCAGGTCGGCCGCCACGACGGCGTTCGCGGTGCCGTCATAGGTCTTCTGCTGGACGGAGTAGACCGAGCCCAGCGACTTCTTCGCGATGTCCGCGGTGCCAGCGGTGACGAACGAGTAGTTGGCGCTGTCCGCGCCGGAGAGCGTGACGCCATTGAGCGTCAGCGTCTTGCCGAGGCCGGCGTTCTTGTCCAGGAAGGCCAGCTGTCCGCTGACATCGAGCACGTCGCCACCAAGCTTGTTCTGGATGACGAACGAAGCGCCCGGGGCCGTCTGGGTCGTGCCATCGTAGACCTTGCCGGCGCCGGTGGCGGATACCTGCAGGACCCTCGGCGAAACCGCGAGGGAACCCGTCAGCGCGAGGTTCGGCTGGAAGTTGCCGCTGGCCACGAGCCCGGAGGGCGCAAGGGCGTATGAACCGACGCGGAGCGAGCCGGCGCCGCTGTAAGCCGGAGCGAGCGGGACGATCGTGAAGGTGGAAGTGGCGTTGCTTCCGTCGGTGACCGTGGCGATGTTGCCGACGACGGAGACGGCGACATTGGTCGGATTCGTGTCACCCGGGAAGAGGTACTGGGCGGAAGCCGAATAGACCGGCGAAGAACCGTAGACGGTCGGCGCGGCGTTGATGCGCACCAGCAGCGAATCGGCCGGGGTGATGGTGTAATCCCCTCGCACGAAGGTGATCGCGTAGTTCGAAGCCGTCGCGCCGGAGGGCACGAGCGTTCCCGCATGCGATCCGGCCGATTCGGGACCGCCGGCGCCGTAAAGACCGGGGGCGAGGTCGCGCGACACCGTCGCCGGCGTCGTCAGGACCGTGTCGGTCTCGCCATTGACGAAGCCCGCGTAACGGACGCCCGCGTAGCCGGCTCGATCCGCCTTGGTGACGAACTTGGCGTCAGCCACGGCGGTGATGACTAGGGCGGCCGGGGTGATCTGGGCGACCTTCTGGACCTGTGCCAGCGGCAGGACATAATTGGAGGCCAGACCGGCCAGGACGGGCGTTCCTCCGACCAGGTCGTAAGCGTCACGGAGCGTGGCCGGCACCGTCGCGGTGCGTGCGCCGACATCCGCGACGTCGAAGGTGGCCGGCGCGAGCGAATAGTCGACACGCTCGCCGGGGACGAAGCCGGCCAGGACGCCGCTGGACGTAACCGTCGCGGTCAGCAACCCATCATAGACCTTATCGGCGACGGCGAGACCGGCGAACGTCAGCGCCTTGGGCTCGATGATCCCGTTGCCGGTGAACGTACGGCCTTGGGAGAAGCGATAGCCGTAGACGGGCTTGCCCGCCGCGTCGATGGTCTGGAAACCGATGCCGTCGAGGGTCACCTGACGGGCGCCGGCATCCTTGGAGGCGAACGTCGACGTCGCGCCCGACTGCAGCGCCAGGCCGGAGACCTGGTCTCCGGAGACGAGATTCGCCGCGCTGAAATCAAACCATTCGGTCCGGATGGGGCTTCCGTTGACGGTAGCGGTCACGAGGCCGTCGTAGGTCTTGGTGAAGGTCCCGGTGAACGAGACCGGGCCCATGACGGGTGAGGCGGAATAGATCAGGCCGTTGCCCGTACCGAGCACGGTCGAGCCATAAGCGGCGTCATACTGCTTGAAGTCATGTCCCAGCGTTCCGACGACATCCGTGGTCGGGTCGACGCTCCAGAGCAGCCAGCGACCTCCGGGGGCCTGCAAGGTCCCTCCGTTGTTGGCGAACCCACCGACGACGAGGTTGAGGGCGCCCATGCCCGCGGAAGGGTCGGAGCCGGCGGCGGATAGGTTCGCGCCGCTGGCCAAGGTCAGGACGCCGCCCGCGACGATGCTCGCGCGGCCGTCGTTGCCGGAGGAGCCGGCGGACAAGGTGACGGCCTTGTTGATGGCCAGGGCGCCGGAGGCGGTCAGGCTGAGGTACCCCTGGCCGGAGACCAGGTTGTCGAAGGCGAAGGAACCCGCGCGGTTGACCGTCAAGGAAGTTCCTGCGGCCAGCGTGACTTGCGCCGAACCGAGGTCACCCGTCGCCGAACCTGCGCCGACGGCGAGGGCGCCGCCTTGGACCTGGACGAGGCCGGCGCTGCTCAAGGCGACGCTGCCGCGGATGGTGAGCGTGCCGGTGCCGGCCTTGGTGAATGTGCCGGTGCCATAGACCTCCGGCGTGAGCTCGAAGCTGGAATTATCGCCACCGAGGATGAGTTCGCTCGCGAGGTGGATCTTGCCCGTGCCGGCGACCCGGTGGACGGTCTCGGTGTGGCCGTTCAGGAAGAACTCCGCCCCGGAGGCCACGGTCAGCAAGGATGCGTCGGGGATGGCTTCATCCGCGCCGAGCCGCAACAGTCCGGCTTCGACGGTGGTCGAACCGCCGTAGACGTTCGCTCCGGACAAGGTCAAAGTGCCCGTGCCGGACTTCGCGAACGAGCCCTGCCCCTGGATCACGCCCGCCATTTCCGAAGAGGCGCCGCTGGCGCCGGCCGTCAGGACCTTCCCGGCGTCGATCTGCACGACCGAACCGGAAGCGCCGGCGAGCGAACCAATCGTGTCCGAAGCCGCGACACGATAGCCGGCACCGGAGGAGACCGAGACCGCCGTCGCGTCGGAGAGGGTGCCCGTGACCGTCAGCGTGCCGCCGAGGACCGTGGTCGCCCCCGTGTACGTCGCATCGGATGACAAGGTGAAGACGCCGCTGCCTTCCTTGGAGAGGGAACCTTGCCCGATGACCAATCCCGCCATCGTCGTGGTGGCGTTGGTGCCGCCCATCCGCAAGGTCGCACCGGCGACCAGGACCAAGGTAGAGCCGCCGGCTCCCGACAGGGAACCGATGGTATCAGAAGCCGCCGCGCGGTAGGCAGTCCCTGAAAGCAAGGTGACGGACGTGGTGTCGGCCAGGCTGCCGGAGACGACCAGCGTTCCGGCGGCGACCGACGTGGCCCCGACGTAGGTGTTCGCTCCCGAGAAGGTCTGCTGACCGGACCCGGTCTTGCGGAATCCGCCGGCCCCGCTCATCGCTCCGCCGTAGACGGTATTCGTCCCGTCGCCGGCCGAAAGGATCACGCCGGAAGACAGGACGACGGAACCGGCGCCCTGCAGGAGCCGGATCGTATCGGTCACACGGACGTCGTAAGTCGCGCCGTTGTCGACCGTGACGCCGCTGACATCCGCGAGGGTGCCCGTCGTGAGCGTGAGGGTGCCCGCGCGGACCAAGGTGTCGCCGAGATAGGTCTGGGCGGCGGACAGCACCGTCTCGCCGGTGCCATCCTGGGAGACGGAACCCGTGCCGGAGATCACGCCGGTGAAGGCATACTGATTCGAACGGGCGAAGCTCAGGGAGGCGTCGTTGACGATGTCGCCGACGACGGAACCGGCCGCCGAACCGGCGCCGGCGCCGAGACGCAGCACGCCTTCTTCGATCGTGGTGCCGCCGGAATAGACGTTGGCGCCCGAAAGCGAGAAGGTGCCGGCGCCGATCTTCACCAGCGCGCCCTGCCCGGAGATCGTCCCGGCGTACACGGTGTCGGTCCCGAGGAAGCCCGTGGTGAGGGTCTTGCCGTTTGCCAGCAGGACGGTGGAATCCGCCGAACCGGCCAGGGAGCCGATGGTGTCGGTGGCGAGGGCCTCGTAACGGCCCGTGTTGAGGACGGAGACCGCCACCCGGTCGGCCAAGGTGCCGCTGACGCGAAGCGTTCCTCCGGAAGCGGTCGCCGCTCCGGTGAAGGTGTTCGCGGCGGAAAGTTCGAGGACGCCGGTGCCCAGCTTGGTCAGGCCGCCTGCGCCGTCCACGATGCCCGCCATGACGGTGTCGGTATCGAGACCGCCCGAGGAGAGCGTCACTCCGGAGGCCAGCAGGACCTTGGAGCCGACGGCCCCGGCGAGGGAGCCGATCGTGTCGGTCGCGCGCGCATCATAGATCGCGTCGGCGGAGACGGTCACGGCGCTCGCGTCGCCAAGCGTACCGGTGAGACGCAAGGTGCCCGCCTCTACGAAGGTCGCGCCATCGGCGACGGAGGCGCCGGCCAGCACCTGGGTGCCGGTGCCGATCTTATGGATGACGATGCCCCCTGCCCCGTCGTCGATCGAGCCGGAGAAAGTCCCTCCGCCGCCGGCCGAACCCATGAAGAAGCCGCCGCTGGCCGAGGAGCCGGTGCGGACGATGGAACCCGCGCCGAGGAGCGCGTCGACGTAGACGTCGGTGGCGTTGGTGTAGAAATCAAGCTTGGCGCCGCTGAGGATCTCCAGCGAGGCCTGGTTCACCCAGGAGCCGTCGGCCGCCTTCCAGCGGCTGCTCGCCCCGTTGTCGAGGCGCAGCTCGCCGGCCAGGACGCGGATGAGGCCGTCCTTCGACATCCGGATCGTGCCGCCGTTGGGCCCATAGAGATAGGAGACGGAGGAACCGGAAGCCGCGTTGCGCGCGAGCGTGCCGGCGCCGGTGTAAGTGATGCCGGACGGATGGCTGAAGGTGGCGAGGGAGGCGGCGAGCTCGAGCGTCGCGCCGGAGGCGATATCGACGGAGGCGGTGGCGGTCTGGGAGCCCGCGAAGACCAGCTTGCCCGCGGAGACCAAGGTCGCCGGACGATAGGTGTTCAGGTTGCTCGTCAGGGTGGTCGTCCCGGAGCCGGCCTGGACCAAGGCGCCGACCGAACCGTCACCGACGATCTTCTGGGAGACCGAGTAGGCGGCGGACAGGTCGAACACGAGCGTGCCGCCCTGCAGGCGGACTTCCGTGCTGGAGGAGCCCAGCGCGCCGGTGGTCCCGCCGGCGCCGATGCGCAAGGTGCCGGCGTTCACCTGCGTGACGCCGGAATAGGTGTTGGCGCCGCTCAGCACCTGCGTGCCCGAGCCGACCTTGATGAGGTTCTTCACCACATGACCGGCGCCGGCGTTGAGGTCCTTGATGACGCCCGAGAACGTGCCGCTGCCATCGGCGACGCCGACGGTGGGGCTGGAGCTGAGGCCCGAATAGCCCGCGTTCCAGGTGCCGGCGCCCAGCAGGGCATCGACCACGACATCCGCCTCGACGCTGCTGAAGGTGGCGCCCGCGGAGATCTCCAGCGAGGCCTTGTTGTTCGTCCAGGTCTCGTTCGCGTAGCTGCCGGCGGTGAAATCACCGGCCGCCACCTTGATCAGGCCGCCCGGGGTCAACGCGAAGGTGGCCGCGCTCTGCGGCCAGCGGAGGGTGCCCGCGCCGGTCTTGAGCAACGTGCCGTTGCCGCTGAAGGAGAGGTCGAAAGCCAGGTCGGCGGTACCCGAGCCGACGTTGAACTCGAGCACGCCCCGCGTGCCGGCGACGCTGTCGGCGTTGAGGGTGATGCCGGAGGTGCGCGGCGAGACGTTCCCGGAACCGTTGGTGAAGAAATCGAAGGCCAGGGTGCCGTCGTTGACCGTGGTGCTGCCGCCGTAAAAGGACGGATTCGTCGTGTTGAGCAGGCGGAGCGTGGCCGGTCCGGCCTTGACGATGTTGAGCTTGGAGGTGCCCGGCGTGCCTGCCTTGTCGCGCACGTTGCCCGTGAAGGAGACGTCCTGCGTCTGCGTGATCGTCAGCGTCCCGTTGGCGAAGGTATCCAGGTTCCAATGGTTCTGGATGTTCGCGCGCCAATTGTTGGTGTTGCCGCCCAGCAGGATGTTGCCGATCACCTGGGTGGTGCCCATGATGTTCGTCTCGGCCCAGCCGGTGGAGCGGCTGTCGAACACGAGGTTGACGTTCGCGCCGAGCTGGTTGTTCGCCCCGAACTCCAGGAAGGCGTCGGCGCCGTTGACCTGCGAGATGATCGAGATGCTGCTCGTGGCCGCGGTGTTCGTGTAAAGCGCCCGTCCGGAGGGGTTGGCGAGGCGCAGGCGCCCCGAGATCAGGTTCGTGTAGCCGGTGTAGCTGCTGGAGCCGGTGAGCGTGACCAACGAGGCCGTGCTGTCCGTGGTGCTGGGGTTGAAGGCGCGGAACTCCAGGCCGAAGGAACCGCCGGACTCCGAGATCGTGCTGGCGATGCTGACGTTCGCGTTGGTGCTCCACATGCCGATCCGGGCGTTGCCGGTGAGCACGATCTCGCCGTTCAGCTGCAGGGTGCCGTTGTTGTCGAGACGGAGCGCGCCGAGACCGTTCACGCCTTTGTTGGTGGCGGCGGCCTCCAGCCAGCCCTCGCCCTCCAGCCGGATGCGGCTGCCGATCGTCGGCGAGCTCGGGAACCAGAGCTGGCCGCCTTGCTTCACGATGACCCAGGGATTGTTCGTGCCGATGTTGGCCTGGGCGTCGACCCGGAGACGGGCCTTGTCCACCGTGATGGTGGCGTCGCGTGAGATGCTGTTGACGCCGTTGTAGTCGTAATGGCTCTGGCCGGAAAGCCCCGTGCCCCGGAACGTGACGTTGCCGTCGCCGGTGATGTCGTGGTTGATGCTGACGTCGTTGTTCCGGAAATACTCCAGGCTGCCGTCGCGACCGAGGGTGACCGTATTGCGGGCGTCGAGGGAACCGACGCCGGCGCCGGCGCCGATCTGCAGCACGCCTTGGTAGATGGCGAGGCCGCCGGTGTTGTAGGTATCGGTCGTGATGGTGAGCCGACCGGTGCCGTATTTCTCGATGCGCAGGGAAGGCTTGGTCCCTCCTGAGGTCGGGGTGGAATTGCTGTCGACGCCGTTGCTGGCCCGCCACGCGTCGCGCAGGTAGCCGCTGTAGGTCAGGTCCGTCCGCTGGTTGATGATGAGGGTGGCGGCCCCGATCCCGGTGTCATGGGCGGCGGACTCGACGTTCTGCAGCACGGCCCAATTGGGATTCCGTCCGGTCGAGATATTGCCGATCGTCTGGGTCGTGCCGCGGAGGGTGAAATAGGCGAAGGGGTTCGCGGTGTCGAAGGTCACGTCGACGTCCGCCCCCATCTGGTTGCTGGCGCCGAACTCGAGCTGCGCCCAGACATTGGGAAACACCCAGTTGGTGCTGTTCACGTCGTGGCCGATCACGACCTCGCCGCCGCCGGCCCCGGCGTAGAGCGCGGGTCCCGAGGGATTGGCGAGCTTCAGGATGCCGTCGCTGACATAGGTCTTGCCGGTGTAGGTATTGGCGCCGGAGAGCGTGAGCCTTCCCGGGCCCCACTTCTGGAAATAGAAGCTTCCGCCCTCCTCGGAGATAGTGCCCGAAAGGATGCCGCGGCCGGTGTCGCCCCAGATGCCGAAACGCGTGTTGCCGGTCAGGACGGCGCTGCCTGCGAAGTCGGCGCCGTTGTCGATGCGCATCGCCCCGAGCTGGCCCGCGCCCTCGAGCCAGCCGTTGCCGGCCAGGTAGACAAGGTTCGTGAGCGAGCGGGTGGCGTAACGGCCGAGCGACCCGTCCAGGAACAGCTGGCCGGTGCTCTCGACGCGGATGACGCCGGTGCCGAAGGCCTGCGGGTCCGGGACGTTGAGACGCACCTGCGCCTTGGCCACCGCGGTGCCGGTGAAGCTCGGACTGGCGTTGTCCAGGTAATAGCCGCCGACGCCCGAGCCACCGGGGCTGGTGAACTCCACCCGGCCGGCGCCGCTGAAGGTGTTTTCGACCGCTTCGTTGCTGCCGTTGCGGTAGAATGTGACGAGCGATCCGCTGGCGACCGAGATGTCGCCGAAGATGTAACCCGTCGAGCCGGAGGCGTTGCCGATGCGCAACGAGGCGTTGTTGCGGACGATCGTCTGTCCCGTGAAGGAGTTGTTGTTCTGCAACGAGACGAGGCCGGCGCCTTCGACGATGAGGGTGCCGGCGCCGCTGACCACGCCGGCCAGGGCCTGGGGAGAGGAACTGGCGAAGCGGAGGGTCGAGCCGGCGGCGACGGAGACGGCGCCGGTCAACGTCCCGGAGTTGAACTGCGCGGAAGAGAGCACCGAGAAGGTGCCCGCGCTGACCGTCAGCGATCCGCGGAAACCATGGTTGATCGCGGCATCGAGGGTGAAAGTCCCCGTTCCGACCTTGGTGATGCCGCCGACGAGGTTGGTGACCGTGCCCGCGAAGGTGGAGGTCGCGTTGTTCTCTCCGACCACCAAGGTCGGGAGCGTCGCGTTGGCATAGCTGGCGCCGGTCACCGTGCCGGAACCCGTGAGATTACGGATCCGATACTGGGGAAGGTCCCACAGGTCGAACGTGGTCCCGGCGGCGACCTGCACGTCCACCTTGTTGTTGGTGGAGGTATCGTTCCAGCCCCAGCCGAAATAGACCCTGCCCTCCCGCACGTCGATCAAGGACCCCGCCGAAAGGGCCCAGGTGTCGGCGTCGTCGGTGCTGAGGCCGAGGGTCGCGCTGCCCTTCTTGATGATCGTGCCGCCGCCGGTCCAGTTGACCCCGGCGCCGCCGGTCCAGAACCCTCGCTGCGATCCGGTGAGGTTTCCGTCCGTCCCCCCGCCCGTCCAGCTGGTGGCTCCCGTGTCGAATTCGAGGACCGAGCCACTGGCGATGTTCATCGTCGTGGTCTGGGATGTTCCGCCCGTGATCTTGAGGGTGCCGGCGAGGATGTCGGTGCGACCGGTATAGGTGTTGTTGCCGGAGAGCGTGACCGCGCTGTTCGCGCCATCGATCAGGAGATTGCCGCCCGTGCCGCTGATCGCGCCCGACAAGGACTGCGTGCCGCCCGCCTTGTAGCGCAAGGTCGACCCATTGCCGAGGCTGATGGCCCCGGCATAGGCGCCGCCGCCAAGATTACCGCCCGGAAGAATCTCCAGGTCGCCCGCGCTCACCGTGATCGAACCACTCAGGAGGGTGGCCCCGGCCAAGGCCAAAGTGCCACTGCCACTTTTGCTGAGGCTGCCAGTTGTGGTAGGCGTGCCACCGCTGAAGGTGAGGCTACCCGAGGGTAGGTCGATCGTGGCGCTGCCGCCGGCGCCGATGCTGAAGCCTCGGTTGGAGGTGGCCGCAGCAGAGCCGGTGTAGCGGAGCGAGCCACCGTTGAACAGCAGGTTGGCTGCATCAGCCGTGGAGGCACCGAGCGCTGAAGGGGCCCCAGCATTAGCCACGCTGCTCACCGCCAATACGCCTTGCGCGATGCCGGTGCCACCGGCGTAGGTATTGAGGCCTGAGAGGGTGAGGGTGCCGCTCCAGGTTTTCCAGAGGCGGCTCGTGGCGGCCCCGGAAATCACGCCGGTGATGGAAGCAGACTCGCTGCTGCCATAGACGCCGACATCGGCATCCGCCGTGAGCGCGACGGTGCCAGCCCATGAGGCCCCGTTCGCCAAGCGCAGGGCACCCAGGCGGCCGGCTCCTTCGTTCCACCCCTGGCCAGCGATGCTCAGCGCCGTGGTGATCGCGGTGGTGGTGTACACGTAGACACCGGAGCCGCTGGACACATCCAGCGTCGCCGTGCCGAGGCCTGCAGCCGTACCGAGCTTGAGACGGGCATTGTCGCCTAAGCGCATCTCGCCGCTGAAGCTGGGGTTGGCGCGGGTGAGGTCGAAATCGCCGACGTTGATCGTGTTGATCCCTCTGAGCTGGACAATGCCCTGGCCCGCCAGCTCGGGTGTCACCGTCAGGGACATGTCGTTGACGTAGGTGAACGTACTACCGGCGTTCACCGTCACCTTGGTCAAGCCCAGCGTCGTGTTGCCGTTCGCGGAGGGATCGTCGTCGATGTTATAGACGAACTCGCCGGCGTTCACCGTCAAGGTGCCGCCTTGAAGATGATTGGTGTGCGACGAGGACGTCTTGAACACCAGCGCGGCGCCGCCGTTCTTGACGAGATTGAGCACGGAACCGGATCCGTTATAACTGCGGCGGAACGACCCGGTGTAGTTCGCGTGGGTGGTTTGCGTGACCGTCAGCGTGCCGGACTGGTTGTTGGAGGTGTTCTGGTGCTGGATCACGTTTCGGTCGTGCCCGCCCTGGTCGAACAGATTACCGATCGTTTGGCTCGTGCCGTTGAGAGAGAATTCGTTGAAAAATCCTGCTGAATACGACGTGCCATCGAACCACACGTTCACGTTGGAACCGAGCTGGTCGTCCCGCAGGGTCTGCAATCCCACGAAATGGCTCCCGGCACTGTAGGAACCCGTTGAGTTGTCGTTATTGATCCGCACCGTGCCCGTGGTGCCGTTGTATAAAGCGGGTCCGCTGGCGTTGTTGAGTAACAAACGACCGCCGCGGATCACGGTGTCGCCGCCGTAGGTATTCGCGCCCGTGAGCGTCAGGCCGTAGTAGCCGGTCTTCTCCAGGCCGAAACTGTTCACGCCGTCGTCGATTACCCCGCTGATGGCGAGGTGGCCCGCGCCGCTGGTGTGGATGCGGGCATCGTTGGCCAGGGTGATCGGCCCGCTGAGGGTGACGAGGTTGCTGGAAGAATGGCGGATGGCTCCCATCTGCGAGCCGTCCGGCTCCCTCCAGCCGCTGCCGGCCAGCCGGATGGGCGCGGAGAAGGTGCCGCTCGCGGCTCCGGAGAAGAACAGCTGGCCGCCGGTTCGCACATCGATGGTGGAGGCGTTGCCCAGGGTGCCGCCGGTCGACACGTCAAAGCGCGCCTTGTCGACCACCACCGTGCCGGCGGCCGTGAGGGCATTGGTGCCGGTATAGGTGAAGGACGACTGCCCATTGGCGCCCGTACCCTTCAGGATCACCGTGCCCGAACCGCTCCAATTGTTGGCGATGGAATAGGGATTGGTGCTGCGGAAATAGGTGAGTGTTGTGCCAGCAGCAAGGCTCACGGGGGCTGAACCGATCCGGCCATGGTACGATCCATTGCCGACGGTGACGGTGCCGCCCTGCACATCGAGCCCGCCGGTGAAGTTCACGCCGTCGTCCGTCGTGGACGTTTGCAGGAACAGCAGATCCCCGGACCCCTGCTTCACGATCTTCAGGGAATTGGTGGTGCCGTTGTCATTTCGATCGCGCACATACGCATTCAAAATTGAATCCCCATTGCCTGTGAGGGTGAGGGTGCCCTGGCTGCGGCCGCTCACGACCGAACCGTCCAATCCGATGTTCTGCAGGACAAGCGAGCCTTGGGTGGTGCTCGAACCGCTGATGATCTGCTTGAGCGATTGATTCGTTCCGCGCAGGTCGAGATGGGTCCAATTACCAATGGCATTCCCCGTCGTGAGCACCAAGCCATCGGCGAACTGGTTGTCGCGCATCATGCGCAGGTTGGACTGGGCTGTCGTGTTGTTGCCCAGGGTGATGTTGGTGGCGATCGCCGGCCCACCGGCGGAATTCAGCCACACGGTGCCATTCTCGAGCGTGAAACCACCCGTGAAGGTGTTGGCGCCGCTGAGCGTGAGCTCGCCGCTACCCGCTTTCACGAAGCGCCCGCCGCCCGACATCACGCCGGAGTAGGTTGTCGTGGCGCTGTCGTCGGAGGTCAGCGTGAAACCCGTGAGGATCTGCACATTGCCCCCGCCTTGCAGATAGGCGATCTTGTGGGTATTGGCGGCGATGTAGGTCGCCCCCGTGAGCACCGTGGTTTCGGTGCCGTCACCGGCGTTGGCATACTGGGTGCCGCTCACCTTCAAGGTGCCGGCGTACACGATGGTCGGCCCGTAATACGTGTTGCCCGAGCTTAGCTCCAGCTGCCCCAGGCCAGATTTGATCAGCGTGCCGGAGGTTCCGTTGGTGTTGATCGGCACGGAAACGAGGGCCGAGGCGTTTTGCGCCACGTCAAAGGTGATACTGGGGCCATCGTTGCGGAGCCTCAGATCGCCTGATCCGCCGCGGAGAACCTCGGAGGTGGCACCCGGTGTCGCCGGTGCCTTGATCGTGAAGGTCAGGCCCATCACCTGCGTGTTACTGCCCACGTAGAACCTGCCCCCGGTCATCTCGACCGTGAAGTTATTCCACATGTGCTGCTGAAGGGAGTTGTCAGCCCGGCCAACCTGCCCGCCTTCGTTGACGGTGATCGCCTCGATGCCGGAGTTCGCGAGATAACCGAAGGAGTTGGCCACGCCCCAGTCGAGGATGCCGCCGTTGTTCACGATCACCCGACTGGTGTTCAGGGTGCCGGCGCCGCTGGAGCTGTCGAAGCGGTTCAGGTACAAGCTCCCGGCGTTGATCGTGGTGGTCCCCGTGTAGTCGCTCCAGTTCGTGAAGGTGAGCGAACCGGTGCCGTTCTTCACCAGGCCCCCCGTGCCGCGGATGTTGCCCGCGTAGGTGCCATTGCTCGCCTGATTGAGCGTGAGCGTGCCGCTCCCCAGCTGGATGGAGCCGCCTGTTCCCGTCAGCTTGCCCATGGAATGGCTGAAGCTGTTGAGGTCGAGCAGGCCGCCGTTGACGATCAGATCGCCGCCGGACGGGAGCCTGCCGGCTCCGGAAAGGAACAGCGTGCCGGCGTTCACCTGCGTGACGCCGGAATAGGTGAGCTGGTTGGTGAACGTCTGCTGGCCGGATCCTTGCGTCTTGGCGATGGAACCCTGTCCCTGGATCACCCCGGCGAACGTGCTGTTGCCTCCGTCGCCCATCGTCAAGGTGGCGTTGTTGCTGAGGTTGACCACCGTGTCGGTCGGCGTCCCGGTGTTATGCCCCAGCAGACCGATCGAGATGTTGCCGCCGATGTTCAGCGTCGTGCCGGCATCCATGCGCACATCGGATGTGACGTTGAGGCTCCAGTTCGAGCCGTTCAGTTCGAGCGTGCCGCCGCGGAGGACATAGTCGCCGAAATTGCCCTGGGCACCGGAGAAGGTCTGCTTCCCGGCGCCGGCCTTTTCGATCCACAGGTACCAATCGACCGTGCCACCAAAGGTGTAATTGGCTGCGCCGGAGGGACTGGTGATGTAGATCGCCTTGTTGCCGCCGGCGGCGTACGTGTTCTGCAGGAGGCCGAACCCGGTCAATCCGGAGACATAGATGTTCTCGGAATACGTGTTGAAGGTCGTGCCGACAAAAAGCTCGAGCACGCCTTGGTTGTTGCGCCAGTTGTCCCGGGTGTAGTTGTGGCTCACTTGACCTTGCGCGACCTGGAAGAGGCCGTCGCTGGCTAGGCTCACGATGAAGCGGCGGTCGCTCCAGCCCATCTCCAGGCTGAACGAGCCGATTTTTTGGACGGTGCCGGAACCAGTGAGGGTCAATGAGCGCCCCGCTTCGAGGTAGGTCTGGTTGCTGCCGTTGCCGGCTGACGCGTCCAGCACCAGCACGGCTCCGCTGTTCACCGTGATCGTCTGTTCGCCGTTGGCCCAGCGGAAACGGTTGGTGCCCTCGGCCGAGCCAGGCACAAGCCGCAGCGTGCCCGCTTGAACAGTTGTTCCACCGGTCATGTCGCCACGACCGTACAAGATCTGCTCCCCCGCCCCGCGTTTGACGAGGCTCCCGGTGCCGCTGATGTCGCCGCTGTATGAGCCGGAACCGCCGACATCGAAAGCGAGCGCGCCGCCGCCGGTGAGCGCGATGTTCGAGGAACCCGTCACGCCGCCGGAAGCGACACGCAATGTCACGCCGCCCGTGCCCGAGCGGGTGATCGCCGCGTTCATCACGATGCTCGTGCCCGCGTCCAGGGTAAGCAGCCCCGTCCCGCCCGCGGAGAGGGCGGAGGACACCGTGATGGTCTGGTCGGCCTGCACGGTCGCGGCGCCCCCGCCGTTGAGCGTGGTGGCCAGCGTGGCGGCGGTCGCGGCGTCGATGGTGACATTGATCGGATCGAGCAACCAGCGTCCGCCGGGCCCGACGTTCACGGTGGCGCCGGCGACCGAGAGCGACTTGCCGGATGTCTCCACGAAACCTCCCTGGGTTCCGGCCACGTCGATGCTGCCCGTCACCGTGGCGACGGAGGTCGGGTCGGCGAGGGCGGCGATGACCTTGACTTCGCCACCCTTCCCCGCCGCCGAGGCGGCGGTCGCGGAGCCGGCATGCTCGACCTTGGTCCCGCCGAGGAAGATGCGTCCGCCGTCGGACTCGATGGAGGAAGCGTCCAGGTCTCCGGCGTTCACGACCTGGGCCGCGACCGCGTTGAAAGCCTGCGCCGAAAGGACGATCTCACCGCCCTCGGCACGGATCAGGCGACGGTTCTCGACGAGCGCGTCCACGGTCGACGGCTGCACGGCCAGGGACACTCCCGTCTTCGCGTCATCGAAGGTCAGGGCGAAGGCGTCGCCGGCGGCGAGCGTGACCGACCCGCCGCGCGCGAAGATGAAGCCGGCGTTGCGGACTTCCGGCGCCATGAGCGCGATGAAACCGCCGTCGCGGGCGAGCAGGGTGCCCTCGTTCACGACGGAGCCGCGCGCGGAGCCGCGGCGGAAGACGTCGCGTCCGGACATGAAATCCCCGTCGGCGATGTCGGCGGTGGTCGCCAGCAGCCCGCCGACCTCCACGGAGGAGCCGGGCGCGAAATAGACCCCGTTGGGATTGACGAGATAGATCCGTCCGTTGGCCGTCAGGTTGCCGAAGATCCGGCTGGGGTCGGCCCCGATGACGCGGTTGAGCGTGACGGAGGAGGCCCCAGGCTGGACGAACCTGACTTCCGCGGCGGAGCCGATGTCGAAGCTCTGCCAGTTCACCACGGCCCGCTCGGTCGTCTGGCTGACGGTGAGCGAGGCGCGGTCGGCGCCGCTCGCACGGACCAAGGAGGCCTGGCCGGCGACGACCGCCCCGCCTTGGGGCAACGCCGTCTTCTCCGGCGCGGCGAAGGACAGGACGGGTGAGAGGAGCGCGGCGGCGAAGAGCAGCGGACGCAGACGGAGAGGGTTTTTCGCTGGCTTGGCGATCATGCGGGTAAAGGCAAAGAAGTTCAGAAGTTGAAGGAAGCCGACGCCCAGAATCGATCGATGCGCAGAGACCCGTCCTGGTCGGTCCCGGAAGAGGAAGGCCGCGGGTTGTCGCCGATTCGGCGGGACCACTGCAGGGAAAGCTTCAGGCCGGAGTCGAAACGCTGGGAAAGGCCGAGACCCCAGCCGCGGTAGGTCAGACCGTTGTCGGTCGGTCCGCCGGCATAGTCCGGGTCATAGTTCTGCGCGACCCAACCTTGGTCCAGGAACAACGTCCCCTGGGTCCGGGGCGTCAGGTTCGTGCGCAGCTCCAAGGAGGAGAGCATGCCGAGATCGCCGCCTCCCTCGCTCGTCGGGTACGCCCGGAGGCCGTTGTTGCCTCCGAGGAAGAATTTCTCGGACGAATCCAGGTTATGGAACGCGGCCTGACCGCGCACGTTCAGGGCGAGCGAATAATCGCGTCCGACCTGCTGCGTCCGGCCAAGACCAAACGATAACTTGCCGAACCAACCGTCGACCCGCGGACCGCCTTGGTCGGCCGCGAAATTGGGCGAACCGGCCAGATCGACGCGACCGAAGTTGACCGAAAGCGAGCCGGTGCTGACGCCTCCGCCGGCGAAGCCGTCGTAGAGATTTCCGTTGAGCCCGCACTCGAGGGTCTGGCTGACGTAATCGCTCGTGACCGAACCCGCCGCGCGGTTGGCGAACCACCGGCCGGTCAATCCGCAGGAAGCGTACAGATTGGCGGAACGGCTTCGGAGCAGGGGCAAGGTGAGGTCGGCCGAGAGCGTGCTCGAGGTGCCGCTGACCGCGGCGGAGACATAGTCGGAGGAGACCAGCTGGTAGGACATGGCGCTCGCCGAAAACGACAACCGGGAGCCGCTCCATGGAGCGGGCATGCTGTAGCCGAGGCGGCCGTAATCGCTCCCATCGGTATGCAGCAGGTCGGCGGCGAACTGCTCGCCGTCGCCGCGGGGCTGGTCCACCGTGGCGTTGAAGACGGCGCGGGCTTCGCCGGTCGAGCGCGCGCCGGCGTTGTCGGCAAGGACGGAGCCGACGACGAGCGGACGAGCGGACGAAACGAGCACGAGGTCCGTCGTGCCCTTGAAATCACCCGCCCGCAGCGCGCCTTGGACCGACGTGCCCGGCAGGTCGTTCATCAGCAGGAGGGCGCGATCGACGTCGTAGGTGTTGACGATCTGACCGGAGGCCACGTTCTGCCTGACGATGCGTTCGAGCAAGCCGGCCTTGGCCCGTCCGTCCGACGAAGGGTCGAGCTCAGCCATGCCGAAACGCGATTCGGCGACGGACACCTTGACCACGCCGCCCTGCACTTCCTGACGGGCGATGGAGGCCGAGGCCAGCAGGCCTTTGGCCCGGTAAGCCAGGGCGACCTGGGCGGCGGCGTTCCGTAGCTCCTCCAATGTCAGCGGACGTCCCAGGTAACCGCGGAGGGCGACCGACAATTCCTCGGCCGACACGGCCTCGGCGCCTTCGAATTCGAAGCGGGAGACGACGATCGTCTTGCCGGCTCCTTTTGGCATCTCCGCCGAAGGAACAGGGACGGGAGGGCCGACCTCAGGCAAGGTCGGCGGAGGGAAACTTCTCTCGATCTGACGTAAAATAGTGCCGGCATCGGGCGCAGTCTGCGCGAAAGACTCCACCTGAGCCGCGAAGATCAATCCAGCCAACGGCCACAGGTGTATTTTTTGTTTATAAATCATTATTCTGAGCAAACTTTGGGCTCACATATTTATCAACTTTTCAAATATGTCACTTTTTGTGAATCAATCACAGTAAAAATGGTATCCAAGGAATAAATAATGATTGAATCAATCATTAAAAGTTGTTTGTGGTTATTTTATTGCTTATTTACCATCATATAGTCATTACCCATCCGCCTTTCGGAGACATTGTTGCCAAGTAATCATTCCAGTCGACTGTGAAACCATGTCCGAGCCGACCAGCAGCCTGCCCAACATCCCCGCGCCCATCGCGCGGGAGAAGCCATGGGTGCAGCTCAAGACCTTCACCTCCAAGCCCGCGATCTTCCGTTCGATGGTCGGCGAGGTGTCGCCGGACGCCCGCCAGGGCGACGTGGTCACGGCCTACGACAAGCAGGGCTCCTTCATCGGCTACGGCTTCTGGAACGCGGGCGCCCCCATCGCCCTTCGCATCCTGAAGGCCACCCCGGGCAAGCCCGACGACGCCTGGTTCGAACAGGCCATCCGCCGCGCCGCCGCCCTCCGCAAGGACATCCTCAAGCTCGACGCCGACACCGACGCCTACCGCGTGGTCAACGCCGACGCCGACTTCCTTTCCGGCCTCATCGTCGACCGCCTCGGCGACGTGCTTTCCATCGAAGTCTCCTCGATCGGCGTCATGCGCCGCCTGCCCCGCTGGATCCCCATCCTGCACGACGCCGTGGGTACGAAGCGGGAAATCGTCCAGGTCGACCCGCACGTGGCCCGCATCGAGGGCATCATGCCGACCGACGTGCCTAAGTCGTCCGTCCGCTTCGTGAAGATCAAGGAGTTCGGCATGATCCAGGAGGT
>RGES01000300.1 GCA_009917805.1 Verrucomicrobiota bacterium | reverse complement strand
ACGGCCTGCGTCTGCGCGTGAACTCCAAGGTCAACGGCGTCGCGAACCTCAGCAAGACGGTCCGCTAAGCCGTTCGGTCAGCCAAAAGAAGAGGGCGTCCCGGTACGGGACGCCCTGCTTGTTTAAACTGGAGGCGCGGGTCGGAATTGAACCGACGCATGGGGCTTTTGCAGAGCCCGGCCTTACCACTTGGCTACCGCGCCTTAAGACTGACAGGACCGTAAAATGCCTCCTCGGGGAGGGCGTTTCAAGGGTTTTGTGCGAGGGCTTCCCTTTGGCCGCAATATCGCCTAAGAACAGGCCATGAACCCGTCCCAACCAGCCTTTCGCGTCGGTCTTGGGTATGACATCCACCCGCTGGTCGCCGGCCGGCCCTGCGTCCTGGGCGGGGTGAGGATTCCTTCGGACGTCGGACCGGACGGGCATTCCGATGCGGACGTCGTGTTGCATGCCGTCGCCGACGCGATCCTCGGCGCCGCTGGTCTGCGCGACATCGGGCATTATTTCCCCAACACGGACGCCGCCATCAAAGGCCTGGATTCCGCCGTCATCGTGAAGAAGGCCGTGGCCGAAGCGCAGGCCAACGGCGGCTGGCATGTCGGCAACGTCGACGTGGTGCTCATCGGCGAGCGCCCGAAGGTCATGGCGCATGCCGAGTCCATGAAGGCTTCGGTCGCCGGCATCATCGGAATCGCCCCTTCCCAGGTCGGCATCAAGGCCACGACCAACGAGGGGATGGACTCGATCGGGCAGGGTAAGGCCTTGGCGGTACAGGCCATTTGCCTCATTTTTAAGGCTAATTAAGGCCTTTTCTGGGTAAAACGGAGGTTTGGCTTGTGTTTCAGGCCTGAAAACCGGATGTTTAACGACCCTTCAGTCCGAAGGGCACCCTATGGAAAAGACTCTCATCATCCTCAAGCCCGACTGCATGGAGCGTCGCCTGTGCGGCACCGTCCTTGCGCGTTTCGAAGCCGCCGGTTTCGACATCCAGGCCAGCAAGATGACCCGCCTGGAGAACGTCATTTCCCGCGTCCGCGAGCTCCTCGGACCGACCAATTCCAAAGTGGCCCCCAAGGGCACCATCCGTGGCGATTTCGGCACCGAGATGATGCGTAACGTGTGCCACGCTTCCGACAGCCCCGCCGCCGCGGAGGCCGAGGTCCGCCGTTTCTTCCGTCCCGACGAAGTCTTCGCCCCCGAGGCGAGCCGAGTCTAAGCGAAAGCATAGCAAAATAAGCCCCGCGGTTCGCGCTGCGGGGCTTATCTTTTTTACGACCGAAGCGAGGGCTTACTTCGCGGCCTTGGCGGCGTCGGCGTGGACGGGCGCGACGGGCGGCGGGTTCAGCTTCTCGTAGAGCGGCCAGGCGTACGTCAGGTAGCTGACCCCGATGGCGCCGGCGCAGAGGCCGATGACCCAGAAGACCTTCTTCTTCATCAGGGCCGCGATGGCGGAAAGCATGATGGCGATCTGCAGGAACATGATCGCGAGGCCGAAGTTGCCGCCGCGGGCCTGGCTGTAGGCCGCTTCGGAGTCCAAGTAGACGGCGTCCTTCATGATCTCGGCCTTCTCGGCCTTGTAGCGCTTGATCTCCTCGTCGGCGTGGTCGATGGCCTTGCGGGCCGCGGCCTTGGCCTCCGCGGTGTTCGCGGCGGCCTCGATCACCTTGATGATCGTGCTTTCGGTGTCGCGGGCGGTCTCCTTCAGGCTCTTGGCCTGATAGTAGGCCCACTTGTTCGAGGCGCTGACCGTGGCCAGCTGGGTCTTCGTGGAGAAGCTGCCGCCCTTGAGCGTCGCGAAGGCGGCGCACACGGCGAGGAGGGTGGTGGAGAGGGCGACCCACTTGGTCCAGGCGTCAGGAGCGGGGGCGGCCGCCGGAGCATCTTTTTTGGTTTCAGACATGGAGGTGTGTGATGACCCAATCGGTTTTCGCGATTCGCTCAACGCATTTCTCCGCGGGCGGGGCGGCGGTCCGTCCGTCTCCGGACTTGCCCGAGGGGATGGGCCTCAGGCATCCTCTCCTTCATGCAGCTGCATTGCCCAGTCTGCGGGGAATGTCTTGAAGCCAAGGACGCCTGTTTCGGCGGCTACGCCTGCCCCTATTGCGCCCACATCAGCGTCAGCCGTTCCTGCATGGGCGCGCGGTCTCGCGCGGAAAGGGCGGCGTTGCCGTTGGGGGCTCCGCCGGAAGG
>RGES01000299.1 GCA_009917805.1 Verrucomicrobiota bacterium | reverse complement strand
CTCCGGGGCCGTTGGAAAGGAAGACGCCGTCGGGATTGAAGGCGCGGATCTCGGCGGCCGGGGTGCGGGCCGGGAAGACATGGACGTCGAAGCCGGAGGCGACGAGACGACGGAAGATCGAGGTCTTGGCACCGAAGTCGTAGGCCGCGATGCGGTACTTCTGGGCGCGGGCCTTGGGCTTGTTGAGGTGCGTGCCCGGCACGGTGAAGGCCTCGCAGTCGCCGGCGGTGGCGTTGTAGTGGTAAGGCGCCTTGCAGGTGACGTCCTTGACGAAGTCGGCGCCGACGGTACCGGTCCAGGCGCGGGCGCGCGTGAGGGCTTCCTCGTCGGTGATGCCTTCGGTGGAGAGGCAGGCCTTCATCACGCCGGCGGAACGCAGCTTCTTGGTGAGCGAGCGGGTGTCGACGCCTTCGATGCCGGGGATGCCGTACTTCTTGAGCCAGGTGCTCAGGTCGGTGGTGGCGCGCCAGTTGGAGACGATCGGCGAAAGGTCGCGCACGACGAAACCGGCGACATGCGGGCGGGCGGATTCGAAGTCGTCTTCGTTGACGCCGTAGTTGCCGATCTGCGGGGTCGTCATGGTGACGATCTGGCCGAAGTAGGAAGGGTCGGTGAGGATCTCCTGGTAGCCGGTCATGCTCGTGTTGAACACGACTTCGCCGCAGAGGGTGGCCGAGGCTCCGAACGCCCTGCCCCGAAGAATGGTTCCATCTTCAAGAGCGAGCACGGCAGGTCGGTTCATGAGGTCGTTTTGAATGAGGGTTCAGCCCCCGTGTGAAGCAAAAAAAGTTCCCATTCGAAGATAGTGCGGGACCCGAGGTCCGGCATGAGTCCGACGAAGGGAGCCGACCGACTCAGAAACCCTTGGCGACGTCGCCGCCCAGGGGCGCCGGCGGGCGGGCGCGGGCGTCCAGACTGTCGGCCGAATAGGGCTTATGAACCTGCCAACCTGCCCGATAAGGGGCACCCCCCTGCTTCACCTGCTCGGTAATCGTCCGCAATACGGCCGGATCGGCCCGGCGCGACCATTCGGGATGGAGCCAGACGTTGGGACTGAGCCACTTGCCACCGACGGCCTCGGTCCAGCGGCTGACGCTGTCCGGCGCCTCGACGATGAGCTTCACCTCGTCCGCCCGGGCCAAGGACTCAGCCAAGGGCGGTTTGGCCCACTTGGGGCTGACGGTGACCCAAGCGAACCCTTGGGCGATCGGATAGGCCCCACAGGTCTCCAGGTGAACCTTGAGGCCGACTGAGGCCATGGCGGCCAAAAGCGGGCCAAGGTCATGGATGCAGGGCTCGCCGCCGGTCAGGACGACGAACTCGGGACGGGCGGCGGCGGCCTCTTCGGCCAGTTCTGCGGCGGAGGCCTTGCGGACCTGCTTGGGGACGAATTGCGGATGCCAGGTGGACGCGGAGTCGCACCAAGCGCACTTCACCGGGCAACCCTGCAACCGGACGAAGAAGGCCTTGCGGCCAAGATGCACCCCTTCCCCCTGCCAACTGAGGAACGTCTCATTGACGGGGTAGAGCTCGGCCATGGTCAGGCCTTCGGCTGGTAGCTCGCCTTGTTCTTGGTGTCCTCGTGCAGGATGATCTGCCGGACCCAGGCGCGACCGCCGGTCTCCTTGCGCACCATCGGGTCGAAGGTCTCGAAGAGGAACTTCGCGATGCCTTCGGTGGAGACGGAGTCGATGACGAGCGGACGGAAAAGCTTCGGGTAGTCCTTCAGGAGCTGCTCACGCACCGGGTCTTCCTTGGCGAAGAGACAGGCGTGGTCGAGATGGTCGGCGATCCACGTCTTCAGGAAACCGAGGCCGCCGAAGTCCACGACGAAACCGCGCTCATCGAGCCGCTCGCAGCCGAACTCGATCTCGATGCCCCAGTTGTGGCCATGCAGGAACGAGCAATGCCCGTCGTGCCGGTGCTGCCGGTGGGCGAACGGGATGTCGCGGTAGGTCTTGCTGCAGGTGAACATGAGACAGCCAGCAGATAGAGGGGCCGACGGCCGGGTCGCAAGGAAGATGAGCCCCTCCCCCACGCAAAAAGCCCAAAAAAGAGGCCTGCCGCATACGCATACGGCAGACCTCAGAAGGCGATGCAGCGGACGACGTTTAGAACGAGTGCGACAGACCCAGCGACCAGATCGCGGTGGCATGCACCGGATTGACGAGGGACGTGGCGCTCTTGGTG
>RGES01000298.1 GCA_009917805.1 Verrucomicrobiota bacterium | reverse complement strand
ATGCGCCTGCGTTCCGACGCGGCGCCCGCCGCGGGGGCCGCGGCCATCGGCCGTCTTGGTTACGCCGAGACCATCGCGACCTATGAGCCCCGGGCGTTCGACGGGTTCGGCTGGAAGGACACCATCATCTTCTTCTGCGACGCCGAAAGTTTCAGCTACCGTTCGCCTCAGGAATTGGTCGATCCCCGTTCAGGCGTGATCTGCATCCCCAACAATTATCAGTACGGAGAGGGCAGGGTCCTGGACGAAGGCTGGCTGCGCGTCACCGCGCTGGCTAACCACGACGCCTGGTGCGCCTTGCCGGAGGAAGCATACCAGGCCCGCAAGCAGGAGTGGTGCGCCCGCCTCAACCGCGTCGCCCGCGCCCATCTGCCCGCCGTCGCGGACGCGGCGCATGACGCCGCGCTGACTTCGACCGACGTCTTCACGCCGCGCACCGTGCGTAAGTTCACCGGCCATCTCAACGGGGCGATCTACGGCTCGACCGTGAAGCGTCGCGACGGCCGGACCGACCTGGACAACCTGTTCCTCATCGGTACCGACCAAGGTTTCCTGGGGGTCACCGGGGCAATGTTGTCTGGCATTTCCATGGCCAATCTGCACGGTCTGAAGGCGTAACCCCGCCTTCATGAGCACCCCCGTTTTTCCGGAACCTCCGCGCCCCCTCTGGAAGGATCTGCTGCAGCCCGCCGTCATCGTCGGCGCGCTCGGCTACTTCGTCGACATCTACGACCTCACGCTGTTCATGACGATCCGCAAGGACAGCCTGACCAGCCTCGGGCTCGGGCACCTCATCAGCGGCGCGGCCTGGTATCAGGACCTGCTTTCCTGGCAGATGGCCGGCATGCTCCTCGGCGGCATCCTCTTCGGCATCCTCGGCGACCGCATGGGTCGCCTGACGACCCTCTTCGGCTCCATCCTCCTTTATTCCGTGGCGAACATCGCCAACGGCCTCGTGCATAGCTTCGAAGCCTACGCCGCGTGGCGCTTCATCGCCGGCCTCGGCCTCGCGGGCGAGCTCGGCGGGTGCATCGCGCTCGTCTCCGAGACGCTGTCCAAGGAGCGTCGCGGTTACGGGACCGCGCTGGTCGCCACCGTCGGCGTCTTCGGCGCGGTGGTCGCCGGCTACATGGCCGACCATGTGGCCGACATCGGTCGCGTCGTGGGCGGATTCTTCGGCGCGCCCGTCGAAGGCTGGCGCATGAGCTACTTCATCGGCGGCGGCCTCGGCCTCATGCTGCTCGCCCTGCGCGTCGGCGTGCGCGAGTCCGGCATGTACCATCAGGCCCGCGATCATGCGGCCGAAGGTTCGGTCGCGCGCGGCAACTTCTTCGCCCTGTTCTCCGGCCGCGAGCGCTTCCTGCGTTATCTCCGCTGCATCCTCATCGGCCTGCCGACCTGGTTCATGATCGGTATCCTCGTGCAGCGCGCCTCGACCGTCTTCGCGCCGGCCAGCCATATCACCGGCGAGCCCATCAAGGACAACTGGTCCGTGGCCGCGTTCTACCTCGGCCTGACGTTCGGCGACCTCGCCAGCGGCGTCGGCAGCCAGCTCCTGCGTTCGCGCAAGAAGGTCGTCCTCGGCTTCCTGCTCTTCAGCCTCGCGTGCGTCGGCGTCTATCTCTTCGGCGCCGACGGCTGGAGCTCCGACGCCTATTATCGCCTCATCTTCCTGATGGGCTTCGGCATGGGCTACTGGGCGCTGTTCGTGACGATCGCCGCCGAGCAGTTCGGCACGAATCTCCGCGCCACCGTCGCGACCACCGTACCGAACTTCGCGCGCGGCTCGCTGGTGCCGCTGACGTTCCTGTTCACCTACCTCGCCATGCCGCTCGCCCAGGCGCGCGTGTCTCCGCCCATCGCGGGCGCGATCCTCGGGGTGATCTGCTTCGGCTCCGCCTTCGTCGCCCTCGCGACGATGGAAGAGACCTTCGGCAAGGACCTGGACTACCAGGAGAAGAAGTAAGCCTTACTTCTTCTCCGGCGCCGGCAGGTCGGCCACGCAGCGGAAGCCGACGTGGTTGGTCGACGTCAGCGTGTCCAAGCCCTGACGGGCGGTGGCGCGGTAGCGGAAGCAGTAGCCTTCGTCGCAGAGCCACGAACCGCCGCGGATGACGTGCTGGCCGTAGCCGGTCTTCTCGGGGTCGTGGCCGATGGCCGGGCCGACGGGGCGATCCTTCGGCGAGACCTT
>RGES01000297.1 GCA_009917805.1 Verrucomicrobiota bacterium | reverse complement strand
GCACGATAAATCGCGCCCCTACCTTAAAAACAAAAAGGCCGGGGACCGAGGGACGCATCCCCCAGACCCCGGCCTGCTCACTTATCCTGGTCACCCATTGCGCCCTTCCGCCTCTGCTTCACAGCATGCCCCCACGCCAGCAGTTCCCCACGAGGTATCCCTTGCCCCCGTGTCACCTTGCCCACGTGCCCACTACGAGTGAGTTTGCTCCGCAAACTCACTCGTAATGCGTCCACATCCGGATCACCTTCACCGCCTTCTCCTTCGCGTAGACCTGATAGACCAGCCGATGCTGCAGGGTGATGCGTCGGGAATAGGCGCCGCTCAGATCGCCCACCAATGCCTTGTAGGGCGGGGGGTTCTGGAACGGATTTTTCGCCAGCACGGTCAGGAGCATCTCGACCTTCGGGCGCAGGCCCGCCTTGGAGGCCTTCATGGCGTCCTTTTGGGCCTGCTTCGTATAGACCAGCGCCCAGCTCACCAGCGGAGTTTTTTGGCGGACTTCTTCAGCGGCTCCTTGAGTCCGCGGCGGATGGAGGCGCGATCAGCTTGTAGAGCTGTGCCCGGGCCCGGGTGGCGGAAATCGTCGTCATGACGAAAAAGGTACGCAAAAGCGTACGCATGGCAAGAGCGTCCTCGGCGCCGGTTGATTCGTTGATTGGTTGAATGGTTGATTTCATGGTAGGCACGCCCCGACGCTCCCGATCTCCCTCGCCGCTTCAACCCCGGGAACTACCCAGGTAGGGTCGGGACCGCGTCACGACATAGCCTGTCTCGAGGTAGGGTCGAGCATCCCTGCTCGACCGCGGCCGACCAAGGATGGTCGGCCCTACCCAAACAAGTTCGCCGCAGGGCGAACCCAGGGTAGGGGCGTGGCTTCGCCGCGCCCTCCGCATGAGGAGTGCACGATAAATCGCGCCCCTACCTCTGGCCGCCCTGCGGCGGCCTGCCTCCCTTGCCAAGCGCGACGAGTCAATTGTGCCTTGCCACCATCGCAGTCACGCCCATGATTTCGCTTAGGTTTGGAAGCAGGCGCAGGCCTGCGGAAATACCTCCAAGGGGGCGCGTCAGCGCCCCTTATCCTTTTCCGGGCTCCAGAGACGATGATAGCGTCGGAGTAACGCCTTGCCAGCCGGTCCGCGGAAGAAGTGATTGGGCATCAGCATCTGCTTGGTCAGAAAGCTCAGCAGGTCGCTGAGCTGAAGCAGGTGGCTTTGGTGCGATTCCCTGCCGAACGGCAAATCCAGCAGGAGGTCTTTCAGCCTTGGTTCGGCCAGCATGGCTTGTTCGATCCACCGACTGCCTGGCGAGGGGCGCAGGTCATCACTGATGATCATGAGCCCTTTGGCTTCGCACCTCGCATGGGAGACCGCTGCGATCTTATCCGTAGCCTGGATGGCCATGGCCGACCAGGCTGTCGTCAGCGGATTCGGTTCGTCCGTCGCCTTGTCGACAAAGACCCGTAGCGGCGTGATCTTCTCTGTCCGCGCAAGGAATCCCAGCAGGTGCAGCAGGCATTGGATTCGTTGGCGTTGGTTAAGGCCCAGATGGTCGCGCGAACTGCCCAGGAATTCGGCGGCGTGGATTTCAGCGTGAGGCGAGAGTCCGTGCAGCTCGTTCAGGCGAACACGCAGCTCTTCAAGGTGGCGGACCACCTCATGCCAGTCGGCATGGTGCACGGATAGTCCGCAGAGGACGAAGAACCTGCTCGAGCCGGCCCGGGTTCCCGGATCCCCGCTCTCGTCCACATACACCAAGTGCATGCCTTCAGCCTCGCCTCCATCCCTGTCCCCGCAACCTAGGGAATCACCCAAGGTAGGGATGCGATGACATCGCATCCGCCGCCTCTGCGACGCGCAGGTAGGGTCGAGCATCCCTGCTCGACCGCGGCCGACCAAGGATGGTCGGCCCTACCTCTCACGCATAACCAAGGGAGACCGGAAACCGGGATGAATGCTGCGGACCTATGACCCCAGCCAATCATCCGGTCTCCCTATGCTGCTCCCTTTGAGCATACCCATTGTCTCTTGGTAGGGATGACCGGCTCGGTCATCCGCGGGCGTGCGGGCCGCACGCCCACCCTCCGGCCGCCCTGCGGCGGTCCTGTCCCCATCTTTGCGTTCTGCACGCGTCTCCGCCCCACTTGTCACAACCTTATGCTTGAAGGCTTCTATAGCTGAGGAATAAGAGAGGAATTATGAAAGCCTCGTCCT
>RGES01000296.1 GCA_009917805.1 Verrucomicrobiota bacterium | reverse complement strand
GTCTCCGCGTCGGGCGTTGCGATGAGCGTGAGCAGTCGACGCAGGACCGGGCGGACGCCCTTGCGGACCGCGGCGGGCAGGACGGTCTCCAAGACCGAGTTGAGGCCGCAGCCGTAGTAACTGGCCATCCATTCGGCCAGTTTGCAGCAGTCCGGCGTCATCACCGGTTGCTCGTGCTCGAGGGAGATCACGCTGCGCAGGCGAGCGGCGGGCGGCGGCTCGGCGGGGTATTTCCAGACCACCCCGATGCTCGTGCGTCCGCCGAGCGGCACGCGGACCAGCTGGCCGACCTGCAGGACGTCCTTCAGGGCCGCCGGGACGGAGTACGAGTAAGCCCGGGCCCCGCCGTCAAACGGGACCACCTCGGCGACGCCGGGTTCGATTTCTCCGAAGAGATCGGGCACAGGGGGGAGACTCGCCGAGGCGAAGCGGGGATTCAAGCGAGGGTTGCCGACACCGCCCGATTTAAGGTCAGGCGCGGATATCCGTCGTCGGGACGCCGGAATGGGCTGCGATCCGGGCGCACATGAGGGCCCAGAAGCAACCGATGCAGTTGGCCACGACCAGCTGGAGGTCGGTCGGCATGCTATAGAAGATGAGCGTGCCGGGGAACCAGACGAAGTAGTTCGTGAGCAGGTTCGGGAGGACCAGGCGGCGATACCAGCCCGGGCCCATCGCCGCGCGCAGTCGGGCGGTGTCCCAACCGCAGTCCTTCCAGAGGTGCGAGATGGCGTTGAACGGCGCGCCGATGAAGATCGTGAAGCCCGCCATGTCGACGAAGACCTTGAGCAGCACGGTGCCTAGGCTGGCTTCGCTGCCGAACCAAGCGGCTTGAAGCGTATAGAAATAACTGACCAGCATGCCCATGAGGGCCCACCAGGTCATGCTGTGGATGAGGTCGCCGAGCGGATGGGCGGGACGAAGCCCTCGGAAGACCATGCGGAAGCCCCACGGGATGAGCCCCGAGGTGATCGCGGTGCAGATCGCCGCGAAGGCCATCGGGTCCGCCTGGTTGACGGCGCCGATCCGGTTCAACGCCGTCGCAACGGCGGGGACGTTGTAATAGGCCACGACCAGACCGGCCGCGGCGAGCATGATGATCGCCAACGGCAGCGCGTTGTCGCGGGCCGCCTTGATGCCGGCGGTCAACGGCGAAGCTTCGGGTTCGCTCATGCGAGGAACTTCCGGAGCAGCTGGTCGATGAGGACCGGGTTGGCCTTGCCCTGGGTGCGCTTCATGATCGGACCCTTGAGCGCGTTGATGGCCTTCTCGTTGCCGGCGCGGTATTCGGCGATGGACTTGGCCACGGCCGGGTCGGCGATGACTTCCTGGACGATCTTCTCGAGCTCGCCGGTGTCGCTGTTCTGGCGGAGCCCCTTGGCGTCCACGATGGCGGCGGCGTCCTTGCCCGACTGGAACATCTCGGCGAAGACCTCCTTGGCCTGCTGCTTGGAGATCACGCCCTCATCGGTCAGCTTCACCAGACCGGCGAGCTGCGCGGGCTTGAGCGGGCAGGACGCGAGCGAGACGGGAGCGGGGGCGGCCTCGTCGGACGCGCCGGCGGCGCCCGCCGCGGCGGCGAGGTCGCGGAGCAGGTCGTTGGCCACGAGGTTGGCGATGCCCGCCGGGTTGGCCGGGTGGGCGGCCACGGCGGCCTCGAACCATTCGGCGAGGGCGCGGTCGTTCACGAGGACCGAGGCGGCGGTGTAAGGCAGGCCGAGCTTCTCGACGTAGCGGCGCTGGCGGTCGTAGAGGTTCTCGGGAACCTGCTTGGCCAGACGGGCGACCGTGTCGCGCGAGATCTGCAGGGTCGGGATATCCGGATCCGGGAAGTAGCGGTAGTCGTGGGCGTCCTCCTTGTCGCGCAGGACGTACCCGCGGGCGAGTTCGGCGTTCCAGCCGCGGGTCTCCTGGGTGATCGGGCGGCCGGCCTCGAGTTCGCGGATCTGGCGGGCGGTCTCGTAGACGACGGTGTCGCGGACGCTCGAGATCGAATTGAGGTTCTTGGTCTCGGTGCGGGTGCCGAGCTTCGCGTCGCCGCGGCGGCGGACGGAGACGTTGCAGTCGCAGCGCAGCTGGCCCTTCTCCATGTCGCAGTCGGCCACGCCGGCCTGGGTGAGCATCGCGACGAGCGAACGCAGGAACGCCTCGGCTTCGGCCGAGGAACGGAGGTCCGGCTCGGTGACGATCTCGAGGAGCGGCACGCCGGCGCGGT
>RGES01000295.1 GCA_009917805.1 Verrucomicrobiota bacterium | reverse complement strand
AGGTTCGGGATCTTCGCGCCCATGACGTCGGCGTAATCGATGACGAGCACCTGGGCACCGGAAGCGACGAGTCCCGGCACGATGGCCTCGCGCAGGAGGTAAGACTTACCTGCCCCCGGAGCGCCCGAGATCAGCACATGCCCTCCCCCGATCACCCGTTGGGTGTGATGAGGAGTCCAGAGGCCTAAATGCATGGGGGCATGCTGGCATGGTGAACTGCTGCGAAGCAAGAGTCATAGAGATACATCGCTACGGGTGGCAGGTGGCAGCTCCAGGTGGCGGGGAGAGGTAGGGGCGCGACGGTGTCGCGACCAAGGGGGGCGAGGGCGGACGCGTCGCCGACGCGTCCCTGCCTCGAGACCTATATCCATCCTTTTCATCCATCTCACATCCTTCATCGTGGGTTCACCCCAATGAGGCTCATCGCCCTGCTCCCGGTTCTGCTGCTCAGCCTCGGCGCGAACGCCGCCGACAAGCCGAACATCCTGTTCCTCATCGCCGACCAGCACATGGTCGACGCGCTCAGCTGCGCGGGCAATCCGTTCGTCAAGACGCCGAACCTCGACCGCCTGGCCGCCCGCGGCATGCGCTTCACGCGTTCTTACGTAGCCTATCCGCTCTGCGTGCCTTCGCGCGCCAGCATGTTCTCCTCGCGCATGCCGCATGAACTCGGCATCTACGGCAACACCCTCGGCACCGACCTCGCCGACAAGAAAGTCCCCACGATGGGCGAGCTGATGCGGACCGGCGGGTATGAGACCGCCTACGCCGGCAAGTGGCACGTCCACGAGGCCTTCCCGGCCTACGCGCCGAAGAAGAAAGTCATGCCAGGCTTCGACGTCCTACCGGCGACCGGCGGCAAGGATCCGCGCAAAGGCGACAAGAAGACCGAACAGAAGTCCCCGCAGTGCGATCCCTTCACCGCGGAGGCCGGCATCAAGTTCCTCGGCGAGAAGCATGCGAAGCCCTTCCTGCTGACCGTCTCGCTGCTCAATCCGCATGATATCTGCGAGTTCCCGTCGTTCGAAGGCTTCAAGACCATGGCGCCGAAGGACCCCGCCATGCTCCCGCCGCTCCGCCCCAACTTCAAGGACGCCGACCAGCTCCCGACGGCCCTGGATGACCCCAAGGCCAATCGCGGTTCCTGGGGCTATGGCAGGTGGGAGGAACTCCGGTGGCGCCAATACCAATGGGTGTATTATCGCCTCGTCGAAGCGACCGACAAGCTGATCGGGGACGTCTTGGACGCCCTCGAGCGTTCACCCTATAAGGACAATACCGTCATCGTCTACACCTCCGACCACGGCGAGATGCTGGGCTCGCATCGCATGATCTCGAAAGAGAAGCTTTACGAGGAATCGGTGACCGTCCCGCTCATCATCGCCCCGCCGGGCCAGGTCGGCGGCGTCGACAAGACCCACAACGTCATCGGCCTGGATCTCATGCCGACGTTCCTGGATTACGCCGGCGTGGCCGCCCCCGCGTCGCTTCGCGGCAAGAGCCTGCGCCCGATCGTCGAAGGCAAGCCCTTCGCCGACCGGGAATACGTGGCGGCGGAAAGCTTCGACCCCGAGGCACGCATGATCCGGACCGCCCGCTATAAATATGTGCGGTATGCCCTGGGTGAGCGCCGGGAGCAGCTGTTCGACCTCGAGAACGACCCGCATGAATCCAAGAACCTCATCGCCGAAGCGAGCCTCGCGAAGGAGGTCGAACGCCATCGCGGTTTCCTGGCCGAGTGGATGAAGCGCACGGACGACCTCGAAGAAGGCAAAGGCACCGCCCTCCTGGCGAAGATCAAGGCGCGGGAAGGAGATACGGACGGGAAGTGAGCGCGGCAGCGACATCTTCGGGTCTCGGGTCTCAGCGGTCGGGCATCAGGTACGGGTGGGGACATTAAGTGCAAAGGTGGCATACGAGAGTATCGAGTATGGAGTATGGGGAGAGCAGAAAGACGTGGTGACGGGTGACGGGCACGGGCATCGGGAGTTCAGGTGTCGGCCGTTCGGCCATCAGCAACTGGCACCCAGATTCCGGCGGCTGAAGGCCGAACGGCTGATTCCCGAATGGCTGACACCCGTGGCCGTCACCCGTCACCCCAAAGATGATTCTAAGGCACAAAAAAGCCTCCTGTTACGGAGGCTGATTGGTTCGCAGCAGCGGATGCGATGTCATCGCATCCCTACCCTTTATTTAGCCGAGGCGCTGTAGATCTT
>RGES01000294.1 GCA_009917805.1 Verrucomicrobiota bacterium | reverse complement strand
GCCGACGCCCTCTGGGCCCGCCGCCTCCGCCTCGACATGCTCTCGGAGCTCCTCGGCGAAGACCGCACGGGCAGCACCAAGGCCCCCAAGGACCACGCCCTCCCGGAGATCACCCCGGAGAAGACCAAGGAAGCCGCCGCCCGCCTGAAGAAGCGCTACGACAAGTCCCGCACCTACCTCAACTTCGACCAGAACGAGGTCGAGGAGATCTTCCTCAACTCCTACTCGAGCCAGTACGACCCGCACTCGACCTTCTTCTCGCAGCAGTCGCTCGAAGAATTCGAGATCGCGATGCGTAACTCCCTCGTGGGCATCGGCGCCACGCTCTCCGACGAAGACGGCTACTGCGTGATCAAGGACATCCTCCCGGGCGGCCCGCTCGACCTCTCCCGTCAGGTGAAGCCCGGCGACAAGATCATCGCGGTCGGCCAGGGCGCCCAAGGCGAGATGGAAGACATCGTCGGCATGCGCCTCTCGAAGGCCATCAGCCGCATCCGCGGCAAGCAGGGCACCTCCGTCCGACTCCTCGTCGACCTCGCCGGCGGCGGCCGCAAGACGGTCGTCCTCAAGCGCGACCAGATCAAGCTCGTCGGGCAGATGGCCTCGGCCAAGGCCTTCGAGGTCCCCAACGGCAACGGCACGGTGATGCTCGGCGTCATCGACCTCCCCGCCTTCTACGGCAAGAACTCCGACGGCTCCGGCTCGAGCCCCTCGGCCGACATCGAGCAGCTGATCACCAAGCTGAAGGCCCTCGGCATGAAGGCCCTCATCATGGACCTCCGCAAGAACGGCGGCGGCCTGCTGACCGAAGCGGTCGACATCTCGGGCCTCTTCATCCCGAAGGGCTCCGTCCTCCAGGTCCGCGACAGCCAGGGCCGCTCCGAGGACTACCGCGACGAAGACGAGAAGGTGGCCTGGAACGGCCCGCTCATCGTGCTGACCTCCAAGCTCTCCGCCTCCGCCTCCGAGATCTTCGCCGGCGCGATGCACGACCACCGCCGCGCGATCATCGTCGGCGACACGACCACCCACGGCAAGGGCTCGGTCCAGAACATCATCGAGCTGAGCCGCTTCGATAAGAACCTTAAGTCCGCGGTGAAGGTGACCATCCAGAAGTGGTACGCCCCCAGCGGCTCCTCCATCCAGCTCAAGGGCGTCCCGGCCGACATCGTTGTGCCCTCCGTCTACTCGGTGCTGCCGGTCGCCGAAGCCGACCTCGACCGCCCGCTGCCCTGGGATTCCGTCACGCCGACGCTGACCAAGGCCGACGAAGGCGACTGGCTGAAGGCCAAGCTCTCCGACGACCTGATCGCGCAGCTCGCCGCCGGCTCCGCCCGCCGCCAGTCCGAGCTCCCGGAATTCCTCACGCTGTCCCGCACGATCGACTGGACGAAGAGCCGGCAGGTCCGCAAGGACGTCTCCCTCTCGCTCGAACAACGCCGCACGGAGCGCAAGGACGACCTCGAGTTCCGCGAACAGATCCGCCGCGAACTCTCCGACTACGCGAAGAAGGGCTTCAAGGTCAGCGACGTGAAGCTCGATGCCGCCATCGAACAGGAAAAGAAGGAAGGCGCCGGCGCGGCCGCGAAGAGCAAGAAGGCCAGCCGCATGCGCGACCCCCTCGAAGACGATGATTGGCCGGAGTACGACATCCAGCTCCAGGAAGCCGTCCGCATCGCGACCGACTGGACCGCCCTCCTCGGCACGACGCCCGTCGCCGCCGCCAAGGAAACCAAAACTAAGTAAGCGCGGCGAAGCCGCGAGGGGACATGCTGGCACGCTGGCATGCTGCGAAGCAGATTCAGGCCGCCTCTCGAGGCGGCCTTTTTGTTTTCCATCATGCCTCGGGTAGGGCCGAGCATCCCTGCTCGGCCGCGGCCGGCCAAGGATGGCCAGCCCTACCCAAGGCAGGCGATGGCGATTAGAGTTTGGGAATACGCCTACCCCTACCCCTACCCCTATCCCTATTGTGATTTGCCGACCCGCCGCCCTCCTCCCAACTTAACCTCATGCTCTCCCCCGAAGCACTGGCCTACGGCACCCTTCTCATCACGGGCTTCCTGATCCTTCGTCGTAAGCGCCGCGCCGGGCTCGCCCTACGCCGCCAGCACGGCCTGATCGACGGCCAACCCGTCCAGCTGCACACGCTCACGAACGCCCGCGGCATGGAAGTCTCCGTCAGCGAGTTCGGCGCCACGCTCACCTCGATCCGCGTGCCCG
>RGES01000293.1 GCA_009917805.1 Verrucomicrobiota bacterium | reverse complement strand
TTCGCGATCAGCGGCCTGCACATCGCCGGCATGGCCGCGGCCCTGCTCTGGCTGGCGAAACGCGCGCGGCTGCCCGAGCTGCCGGCCGGCGTCGCCATCCTCGGACTGCTCTGGCTCTATGTGCAGGTGACGGGGGCGTCGCCGTCTTCGGTGCGCGCCTGGATCATGGCCGCCTTCCTCTGGGGCGGACGCGCGAGCGAACGCGCCACCCCGGCGCTGCAGTCGCTCGCGCTCGCCTGCGCCGTCACGCTCATCCTCACGCCCGAGGCCTGCACGGACGCCGGCTTCCAGCTCAGCTATGCGGCGGTGCTCGGCATCATCGCGGCCGGCGGACCGGCGGCCAATCTCTGCGCGCGCCCGACGGAGGAAGAACGACTCACGCCGACCGAAGCGCAGACCGCGACGCAAAGGCTGCGTTGGCGCGCGCGGAAGTTCCTGCTCGGCGGCCTCTGCGTCTCCCTGGCGGCCACGCTCGCCGGCACGCCGCTCACCCTCGGCCTGTTCGGCTCGGCGAGCTGGGGCGGCGTCTTCGTGAACCTCGTCCTGGTGCCGCTCTCGGAGATTCCGCTGATGCTCGGGATGGCCTCGGTCGCGTGCGGCACGAGCGAGTGGCTGGCGTGGCCGGCGTCCTGGCTCAACGGGCTCGCGGCGGCGTTGCTCCACCTGATGACCTGGATCGCGCAGGCGTGCGCGCTGCTGCCGTCCGTGAACCTCACGCTGGCGCTGCCGCATCGCTGGCTGGGGCCGTTGGGCGGGGCGCTGCTCGCCGGGGCGTTCCTGACGCAGGCGCAAAGCCGAAGCTTCTCCCGGCTGCTCGGGATTCCGGCGGCGGCCCTGGCGGCCTGGCTGCTGCTCGTCTTTCTCCTACGGGCTTTATCCTGACCTTGCCAGCCACGGGCCGGCGGGAAAAGTCGAGGGATGACCCTGTCCACGTTCCGTTCGTCGGTCGCGTTCGCGCTGACGGCGTTCACCGCCCACGCCGCGCCCCAGGAGTGGTCCGGCATCTACCCTGAGCTGGCCACCTTCAACAACGAGGGCGAATGCGGCACCGGCGCCGTCGTGCCTTGGGCCGACCGGCTCTGGGTCATCACCTACGGTCCGCACCTGCCCTACGGGTCGAGCGACAAGCTCTACGAGATCACGCCCGACCTGCGCCAGATCGTCCGGCCGGAAAGCGTCGGCGGCACGCCGGCTAACCGCATGATCCACCGGGAATCCAACCAGCTCATCATCGGGCCTTACTTCATCGGCGCCGAGCGCGACGTGCGCGTCATCCCCCCGAAGCTCATGCCCGGCCGCCTGACCGGCAATGCCCGTCACCTCACGGACCCGGCCAACAAAGTCTACTTCGCGACGATGGAAGTCACGAGCGGCGCGCTCGGCTCGTTCAACGGCGAAGGCAACTGGTCGCTCATCCGTCGCAACCAGTTCACCGAAGTCACCGGCCCCGGCGGCCTCGCCGGCAACGCCGACCCGGCGAAGGACCCGGTGTGGACGGTCGGCTGGGATTTCCGCTCGGTCATCCTCATGGTGATGGAAGACGGCAAGTGGACGAGCTACCGCCTGCCGAAGGGCAGCCACTCCTACGACGGCGCCCATGGCTGGAACACCGAGTGGCCGCGCATCCGCGACATCGGCGAGGAAGGCTCGCGCCTGATGACCATGCACGGCCTCTTCTGGAAGTTCCCCGCGAACTTCTCGTCGAAGCATTCGGCCGGCATCACGCCGCGCTCCGCCTACCTCAAGGTCATCGGCGACTTCACCCGCTGGCAGGACCGTCTCGTCTTCGGCTGCGACGACACCGCGAAGTCCGAGTTCCTCAACAAGCGCCCCGCCAAGGGCGCGCTCGCCGGACCGGGCCAGTCGCAGTCCAACCTCTGGTTCACGTTGCTCGACACGCCCGACAAGCTCGGCCCCGCGATCGGCCGCGGCAGCGTCTGGGTCGACGAACCCGTCAAGGCGGGCGTCCCCTCCGACCCCTTCCTGCTCGCCGGCTTCGCCAAGCGCGCCGTCTTCCTCTCGCATGACGGCGCGGCGGCGGCGACCTTCACCCTCGAGGTCGACGTCAAGGGCGACGGCCAGTGGAAGACCTTGTGCGCCGTGCCGATGAAGGCCGATGACCTGTCGGCCTGGGTGGAGATCACCGCGGACGAACCCGGCGTCTGGATCCGCGCGAAGGCCGACCGTGACATCGCGAAGGCGAGCGCCACCTTCCAATACG
>RGES01000292.1 GCA_009917805.1 Verrucomicrobiota bacterium | reverse complement strand
CCGCCGGACGAACCCCCGATCGCGGCGGAGCGCTCAGCGTCGAAGCCGTATTTGCCGGACTCCTGGCGCAACCAACGCAAGGCCGCGACCGGATCTTCGATCTGCGCCGGCCAGGGATGTTCGGGCAGAAGCCGGAAATCGAGGCTCGCGACGGCATAACCTTTGGCGGCCAGCCATGAGACCGGACAACCGGCTTTCGTGCCCTTGCTCCAACCGCCGCCATGTACCCAGATGACCAAAGGCATCGGCGCGGAAGGCTTGGCGGTAGGGCGATAGAGATCGAGCTTGAGGCCGACGCCTTTCACCTGGGCATACTCGAGGTCGCGTGAGACCTCGACCCCTTCGGGCAACTTAGGCGCCGCGCCGAGCGCCATGGCGGCACCGAAGCATAACAGGAAAAAGGTCCTCATTTCTTCTTGGCCTTGGCTTTGCCGGCCGGGCTTTTCTTGATGAGTTGCACGGGGACGTCGTTCGTGAGGTCGGCGCCGGGGGTACTGCGCCCGCGCGCGATGATCTTCTCGAGTTCCGCCTTCATGGCGGCCACGCGCTCGGGGAACTCGGCCTGCAGGTTATTCCGTTCGCCGGGGTCCTTTGAAAGGTCGAACAGCTGCACCGGGGGCAGGCCCGCCTCCTCGGGACCGGGCTTCGGGGAACTCCAACCGCCGGAACCGGCGCTGAGGCAGAGCTTCCACTGGCCATCACGGATCGCGAAGCTGCCGTTGATGGATTGGCTGACGATGCCTTGTCGCACCGTCTCCTTTTCGCCCCGCAGAATCGGCAGGAAGCTCACGCTATCCTCGGCCATCGCGGCGGGGACGGTCGCGCCGGTGATCTCGGCGAAGGTGGCCAGGAAATCGATCTGGCCGACGAGAGCCGACGTGACGCCGGGCTTCACCTTGGCGGGCCAGCGCACGACGAACGGGACGCGATGGCCGCCTTCGTAAAGGTCCGCCTTGTTGCCACGATAGACGTAGCTCGGCTCATGACCGGCTTTCTGCAGTTCCGGGATATTGGCCGCCGTCGAGCAGCCGTTGTCCGACGTGAAGATGACCAGCGTGTTCTCCGCCAGGCCCTGTTTCTCCAAGGAAGCCAGCAGCCGGCCGACGTCGTGGTCGACCTGCTTCACGAAATCGGCGTAAGGGCTGATGCCGCTCGTGCCTTGGAACTCCTTGGTCGGGACGATCGGCGTGTGCGGGGCGTTCAAAGGCACGTAGGCGAAGAACGGCTTGGCCGGATCGGCCTTCTTCTGCGCCTCGATGAAGGCGATGGTGTGATCGATGACCGATGGAAGGACGTCGATGGCCTCGAACTTCGGTCCGGCCGGACCGGTCCGCAGCCACGTCTTGGTCGCGCTCGGGATCTCGGTCATCCGGCGGTCCTTGATCCAGACGAACGGCGGCATGTCGAGCGAGGCGCTGATGCCGAAGAACGTGTCGAAACCATGGTCGACCGGTCCGCCGACGATATCGCCCGCGAAATCGATCATCCCGACGTTCTTCGGATTCTTGGCATACTCGCCGCCGTCATCCGCGTAGCCGCCACCGGCGACCGGGAAACTCATGCCGAGATGCCATTTGCCGAAGCAACCGGTCGCGTAGCCCTGCTGCCGCAGCAGGCCGGCGACGGTCAGGCGGTCCTTCGCGATGAGCGGAGGCGAGAAGCCGCCGAGGACGCCGGACTGCAGGCGCGTGCGCCAATGGTAACGCCCCGTCAGCAGGCTGTAGCGGGTCGGCGTGCAGACGCCCGAAGACGTATGCCCGTCGGTGAAGCGCAAGCCCCCCTTGGCCAAGGCGTCCAGGTGAGGGGTCGCGATCTTGCTCTGCGGATTATTAGCCCCGAAGTCGCCGAAGCCTTGGTCGTCGGCAAGGATGATCAGGATGTTGGGCCGTTCGGCGGCGGCCAACTGGAGCACGGCCGAGAGCAGGACGAAGGTGAGCGTTCGCATGGAGGGAAGATGAGCGGCGGACAAAAAAGGGGCAATGCGAACCTCGGACTAGCGCAGGGCATCGCCGAGGAGGCGATAGGCCTGCTCACGGGCCGCGTCGGGGAAATCATGCGGGCCTTCCGGGTGCAGGACCTGCAGCGCATCGGGCGACCCGAGCAAGGCGAAGACTGGACGGGCAGCGGCGGCCACCTTGTCCACGCTCTGCCAGTGGAAATTGGCGTCGCCGAGCGACGCGCTGATCAGCACGCGACGCGGCGCCAGGGCGCCGATCATCTC